>NZ_JBHVKW010000001.1:0-89067 GCF_042797905.1 Amycolatopsis sp. NPDC057786 | reverse complement strand
GGGTGACGCTTAACCAACACGCCCGCCCCCGCGGGGGGGCTGCGACCACCTGCCCCCCCCCCCCGCTTCCGTGCTCGGGCCTACTTCATCGTGGCGAGCTGGATCAGGTTGCCGCACGTGTCGTCGAAGACGGCGGTGACCACGGGCCCCATGTCGACGGCGTCCTGCGTGAACTCGACGCCCAGCCCCTTGAGGCGGTCGACCTCTGCGTACACGTCGTCGACGGCGAACTGGGTGAACGGGATGCCGTCGTCGGTCAGTGCCTTCTTGAAGGGTTTCGCCGCGGGGTGGCCGTCCGGTTCCAGCAGCAGCTCGACACCTTCGGGATTGGCGGGGGAGACCACGGTGAGCCAGCGGGCGTCGCCGGTGGGCACGTCGTGTTTCTTGATGAAACCCAGTTTTTCGGTGTAGAACTCCAGCGCCTTGGCCTGGTCGTCGACGAAGACGCTGGTGATGTTGATCCGGATCACGGGTTCGGTTCCTCTCGGTCGATGGGCCACCGCTCGACGATCGACCGCAACGGGCTCGTGTCGATGTGGTGGAACTTGTAGCGGCCCTGTCGCCGGGTGTGCACCAGGCCCGCTTGTTCGAGCATCGCGAGATGCTGCGAGATGGCCTGCCGTGACGAGGCAAGGCCATGTTTCATGGTCAGCCTGCCGCAGATCTCGAACAGGGTCTGACCGTCCTTTTCGGTCAGCTCGTCCAGGATGGTGCGCCGCGTCGCGTCGCCGATCGCCTTGAACAGGTCGCCGTCCACGACCCCGTTATAGGCAAGTCGTCACTTGCCTGTCAACTCGGGGCTCAGGAATCGAGGTAGCGCAGGATCGCGAGGACGCGACGGCTGTACCCGGCGGTGCTGGCCAGCCCGAGCTTGTCGAAAAGGGCGTTCACGTGCTTCTCGACGGCGCTCAGCGACACGAACAGCGTCTCGGCGATCCCGGCGTTCGTGTGGCCCTGCGCCATTTTCTCCAGCACTTCTCGCTCGCGGACGGTCAGTTTCGCGAGCGGATCGGTATGCGTGGTCCGCGCGAGCAGCCGCCGGACGACCTCCGGATCGAACGCCGCACCGCCCGCGGCGACGCGGTCGAGCGCGTCCAGGAATTCGCCCACTTGGGCGACCCGGTCCTTCAGGAGATAGCCGACGCGTTCGCCGTCGCCGGTGATCAACTCGGCGGCGTAGCGCTTCTCGACGTACTGCGAGAGCACCAGCACTCCGATCTCCGGCCAACGCTTCCGGATCTCGAGCGCCGCGCGAAGCCCCTCGTCGGTATGGGTCGGCGGCATACGGACGTCGGTGACGATCACGTCCGGCCGATAGGCGGCCGTCGTCGAGAGGAGCGCGTCGCCGTCGCCGACCGACGCCACGACCTCGTGCCCCTCTTCGACCAGCAACCGGACCAGCCCCTCGCGCAGCAGGGTCGAGTCCTCGGCGAGGATCACCCGCACGGCAGCACCGCCGTCACCACGGTCGGGCCTCCGGGTGGACTGTCCACAGTGAACCGCCCATCCGCCGCCGCGACGCGCCGTGCAAGGCCGGACAGACCGCCGCCGGACTGCCGCGCCCCGCCCGTACCGTCATCGGTGATCCGCACCCGCACCCTGTCCCCGTCCCGCTCGGCCTCGATGTCGATCCGCGTCGCCGCGGCGTGCTTGATCGTATTGGTGACCGCTTCGGACGCGACGAAGTAGACGACGGTCTCGATGGCGGGCGGTGGCCGCTCCGGCAGGTCGACTCGCAGGTGGACCGGCACCCCCGAGCGTTCCGCGAGCGCTTCCAGCGCGGGGTGCAGCCCGTCCGCGTCCAGCGCGATCGGGTACACCCGCCACGAAACCTCGCGCAGGTCGACGAGGGCGCGCTGGGATTCCTCGTGCGCTTGCCGGAGCAGATCCGACGCGTGCGCCGGGTCGGTGGCCCGCCGTGCGCGGCCGAGCAGCATCCCGAGCGCGACGAGCCGCTGCTGGACGCCGTCGTGCAGGTCCCGTTCGATCCGGCGGCGCTCGCCGTTGACCGCCTCGACCACCTCGGCCCGGCTGGTCGCGAGTTCGGAGACCCGGCGGCGCAACTGTTCCTTCTTGCTGGGCCCGAAAAAGTGCATCGCCAGCTTGCGGTCCAGCGTCGCGGCCCCGATAAGCCCTTGCAAGGAAAGGAAAAGGAGCAACGCGCCGAAGAGCACGGTGGTGACCGGGTCGTACCAGTCTGCCGGGGCGTCACCGCCCGGCGATCTGCCGTCGAGGAGCTGATACCCGATGATCAGTCCGGACCCGGCTCCCAGGACGATCAGGCCGAAGACCCCGGCGCTGAGCAACCCGATGACGCAACGCGGGACCAGGTAGGCCATCGCACGGCGGCCGGTGTAATCCGTCGCGTTCTCGTCGCCGAAGTACTTCTCCAGCCGTTGTCGCTCCATTTCGGACAGTGTGCGTGCGCCGGAGAAAACGGGCCGCCGCAACGCGGGGACCGCGAGTGCGATGCCGCCGAAAAGCACGTAGAAGAACTCCGCGACCCCGGTCGTGGCGCCGATCGCCAGGCCCAGGGTGCCGCGGAGCATCTTGCGCAGGTAGCGGCGCATCGCTGCCGGAACAGGCATAGCGCCAGGTTAGCGGGGTATCCGAAGGCCGGTATTGCGGTTTTCCGCAGTGATTTGTGCCGCTTCACCCCAGGGTGCGGAACCCGGGTGATTCGTACGTTCGTTGGCAACTGCAGACGACCACGAAAGGCCGCCATGAACCTCCTGCTCGCCCAAACCGCCAGCGAATCGATGGGAGGACTCGCCGGCTGGGCGGTGTCACTGATGGACGCGCTGGGCGGTCCGGGCGCCGCGATCATCGTCGGCCTGGACAACCTGTTTCCGCCGATCCCCAGCGAACTGGTGCTCCCGCTCGCCGGGTTCTCCGCCAGCCAGGGCACGTTCACCCTGGTGGAAGCGCTGGTGTGGACGACCTTCGGCTCGGTCGCGGGCGCGGTCATCGTGTACTACCTCGGCCTCCTGCTCGGCCGGGACCGCACCCGCCGGTGGATGGCGAAGATCCCGCTGGTCAAGACGTCCGACTTCGACAAGACAGAGGCCTGGTTCCAGAAACACGGCACCAAAGCGGTGTTCTTCGGCAGGATGGTGCCGATCTTCCGCAGCCTCATCTCGCTGCCCGCCGGGATCGAACGCATGCCGTTCTGGCGGTTCCTGGCCCTGACCACGCTGGGCAGCCTGATCTGGAACACGGTGTTCGTGCTGGCGGGCTACGGCCTCGGGGAGAGCTGGCACCTGGTCGAGGAGTACGCCGGGTTCTTCCAGTACTTCGTGATCGCCGCCGTCGCGATCGCGGTGACCCTCTTCGTGGTGAACCGCCTGCGTGAGAAGAACCGCACCAACGCCTGAGCCCGTGCGGGCGCCCCTTGCCCGGGGCGCCCGCACCGGGTCTCAGGAACGGAAGGGGCCGGTCACCTCGTAGGTGATCCCGCCGGAGGACGAACCGGAGGTACCGCGTTGCGACGAGAAATACAGCCGGTCACCCGCCGGAGTGAACGCGGGACCGCAGATCTCCGACGAGCTCTGGCCGTTGATCCGCAGGAAGGGCGCCACGATGTCGTTCGGCGTGATGATGCAGATCTCCATGTTGCCGCCGTCTTCGGCGACGTACAGGTCACCCGACGAGGTCCCCGTGACGTTGTCGACGCCGGTCAGCGGGGCCGAGCCGGGGCTGACCAACGAGTCGTCGTAGGCCAGCTCGTAGGTGTTGTTCGTCAGGTTGAGCTGCCAGACGCGGTTGTCGCCCTTGGTCGTGAACCACGCGGTGTCGTTGGCGTAGTGCAGGCCTTCGCCGCCGGAGAACCGCTTCGCGCCGGACACCTGGTTGCGGGTGGCGGTGGGAGAGCCGTCGGGGTCGGGCACGTTCGCCCAGGTGAAGCTGCCCGAGGTCGCCGTGCCCGCCTTCAGCACCTGCAGCGTTCCGGTGGAAAGGTTGCCCCAGGTTGTCGGGACGAAACGGTAGAAGCAGCCGTCCGAGGTGTCCTCGGTCAGGTAGACGACTTTGCGCACCGGGTCGGCCGCCGCGGCCTCGTGCTTGAACTTCCCCATCGCGGGCCGCTGGACGGCGGCCGTGGCCGGGCCGTTCGGCTGGCATTCGTAGACGAACCCGAGGTCGATCTCCTCACAGGAAAGCCAGGTGTTCCAAGGGGTCTTGCCGCCCGCGCAGTTCTGGCGCGTGTTCGCCAGGATGCGGTGGGCGCCGGTGATGTTCCCGCTCGCGTCGAATTTGACCGCGCTCGCCCCGCCGCCCGGGGTGATCTCCGAGTTCGACACGTAGATCCAGCCGCTGCCGTCGGCGAACACCGCACCGCCGTCCGGGGCGCTGTGCCAGGTGTAGCCGGTGTTCGCGACCTTCTGGCCGGACCTCGCGATGACGCGGCTGGTGAATCCCGCCGGCAGCTGGATCCCGTTCGCGTCGGCCGCCTGGAGCGCGCCGTACGAGCTGGGGCCGTTCTGAGCCGGCGCGGCGAGGGCCGCCCCCGAGAGCCGGTTTCCGAACGCCGTGACACCGGCGCCGACCACGGCCGCGCGCAGGAAATTCCGTCGCTTCACTCATGCCTCCGAGACATCCGCTGATGTGGTGGTGCGGGAAGGAGCGGGTCGGAGAGTACGGGCGGAACGGGACTTCCAGGTGAATTCGCGGCATATTCACCGCGAGAAGAGAACTTTCGTAGGGAATCCTCGCTCAGCACAATTTCCCGGGCTTTGCGGAGCCCTGGCGCGTCGGCCCCGCCGCGCCGTTCCGCGACGGCCAAAGCGAGCAGTATCCGATCGATCGGCGCGCATCCGCCATTGCGGTGGTGGCGACGTCCGATCAGGTGACGCCAGTCGGCGAGATACTCGTCGATTCCCGGCTCTCCGGGCACTGCCCGGAGCAGGGCGCGCAACAGTACCCTCATCTGGTTTTCGTTGCCGGGCAAGGTATTCCTGGCCAGCGTGTCGGCCAAGGTGCTGCGGGACCAGCCGGTCGCGGCGGCCAGCGCGCGGATACTGAGGCCGCTTCGGTCGCGAAGTTCACGCAGTCGCGCCATGAACTCCGCTTCGGTGTTCATCGATGTGCCCCGGCGGGCACGGGGTGACGGAGAACGGCGCCGAACAGGGCGATGGCGATGCCCGCGGCGAGCGAGGCACTGGTGCCGGCGAAGGTCAGTGCCGCGGTGAAACCGGTGAGAATGCTCAGACAGACGATCTGACCGGCCGAAACGCACCTGCGCCTCGGCCGCAACGGGGAAAGAATTCCTTGACTCATGACCTTGCCCTCTCAAGGATCACGCACCCCGGCTGGGTGACACGCAATACACGTTATCAAAACGTGATAGGGAGTTTAAGGTGAGGCAATGTCCGGGTTCGTCCGGATCTCGGAATGCCGAAAGCCCCGGATCCTGGGCAGGATCCGGGGCTCGGCCTCGCGCTGTTACGCCGCTTGGGCGACCGGAGCCGTCGCCGGGGCCAGCGCGATGTCCAGGACGTCACGGACATTCGCTACGGCGTGGACGTCCAGCTGCGCCAGCACTTCGGCCGGGACATCGTCCAGATCGGGTTCGTTGCGCTGCGGGATGATCACCGTCTTCATCCCCGCCCGGTGCGCGGCCAGCAGCTTCTGCTTCACCCCGCCGATCGGCAGCACACGCCCGGTCAGCGAGACCTCACCGGTCATCGCGACGTCCGACTTCACGACCCGGCCCGACAGCAGGGACGCCAGTGCGGTCGTCATCGTGATGCCGGCGCTCGGACCGTCCTTGGGCACCGCGCCCGCGGGGACGTGCACGTGGATGCCGCGATCCTTCAAGTCGCCGACCGGCAGTTCCAGCTCGGCGCCGCGCGAGCGCAGGTACGACAACGCGATCTGCACCGACTCCTTCATCACGTCACCCAGCTGACCGGTCAGCGAGAGCCCGGTCGAGCCCGACTCCGGATCCGCCAGCGACGCCTCGATGTAGAGGACGTCACCGCCGGCGCCGGTCACGGCCAGTCCGGTCGCCACACCGGGGGTCGACGTGCGCTGCGTCGACGCGGGCAGCGAGGACTCCGGCAGGTGCCGCGGGCGGCCGAGGTAGGTCTCGAGCCCGTCGGCGTCGATCGTCAGCGGCAGCTCGACCTCATCGAGGGCGACCTTGGTCGCCACCTTCCGGAGCACCTTCGCGATGGTCCGGTTCGCGTTGCGCACCCCGGCTTCCCGCGTGTACTCGGCGGCGATGCGGCTGAACGCGCCGTCGGTCAGCGTGACGTCGTCCTTGCCGAGGCCGGCCCGCTCCAGCTCGCGGGGGAGCAGGTGGTCGCGGGCGATGGTGACCTTCTCGTGCTCGGTGTAACCGTCGAGGGTGACCAGCTCCATCCGGTCCAGCAGGGGGCCGGGGATGGTCTCGAGCGCGTTCGCCGTCGCCAGGAACACGACGTCGGACAGGTCGAGCTCGACCTCGAGGTAGTGGTCGCGGAAGGTGTGGTTCTGCTCCGGGTCCAGTACCTCCAGCAGCGCGGCCGTCGGGTCGCCGCGGTAGTCGGCGCCGACCTTGTCGATCTCGTCGAGTAGCACGACCGGGTTCATCGAGCCCGCTTCCTTGATGGCGCGGACGATCCGGCCGGGCAGCGCGCCGACGTAGGTGCGGCGGTGACCGCGGATCTCGGCCTCGTCGCGGATACCACCGAGCGCCACCCGGACGAACTTGCGGCCCATCGCCTTCGCCACGGATTCACCGAGCGACGTCTTGCCCACCCCGGGAGGGCCGGCGAGCGCCAGCACCGCGCCCGAACGCCGCCCGCCGACCGGGCCGAGCCCGGACTCCGCGCGACGCTTGCGCACGGCCAGGTACTCGATGATGCGTTCCTTCACGTCGTCGAGACCGGCGTGGTCGGCGTCGAGGATGTCACGCGCGGCGGCGATGTCGTGGACGTCGGTGGTGCGCTCGTTCCACGGCAGTTCGAGGACGGTGTCCAGCCACGTGCGGATCCAGCCGCCCTCGGGAGACTGGTCGGAGGTCCGCTCCAGTTTGTCCACTTCGGACAGTGCGGCCTTCTTGACCGCGTCCGGCAGTTCGGCGGCCTCGACGCGGGCGCGGTAGTCGTCGTCGTTGGCCGTGCCGTCGAGTTCGCCCAGCTCCTTGCGGATCGCCTCGAGCTGGCGGCGCAGCAGGAACTCCTTCTGCTGCTTCTCCATGCCCTCCTGGACGTCCTTGCGGATGGTGTCGGTGACCTCGAGTTCGGCCAGCTGCTCGCGGCTCCATTCGAGGGCCTTCTCCAGCCGCGTGGAGACGTCGAGCGTGGTCAGCAGTTCGAGCTTCTGCTCGGTCTTGAGGTAGGACGAGTTGCCCGCCAGGTCGGCGAGCGCGGACGGATCCTCCACCTCCTGGACGGCGTCGATCATCTGCCAGCCACCGCGCTGCTGCAGGATCGCGAGGACCACGCTCTTGTACTCGGACGCGAGCTTCGCGGAGTTGTCGTCCGTGGTCTCGGTGGCGGCCTCGGCGTGCACCCAGCGGGCGGCGCCGGGACCGTCGGCGATGCGGCCGACGACGGCGCGGCGAGTGCCGCGCAGCAACACCGCGGTCTTGCCGCCGGGCACGCGCCCGATGCGTTCGACGGTCGCGATGGTGCCGAGTTCGGCGTACTCGCCGTGGACGCGGGGGACGATCAGCACTTCGGCCTTCGTGGCGGCGCTGGACCGGATCCCCGGGAAGGAAGCCTGGGCAGGCGTGTTGGCCTGGGCGGACTCCACCGCGGCGCGCGTCTCCGTGTCGGCGAGGTCGAGCGGGACGATCATGCCCGGCAGCACGACGTCGTCATCGAGCGGGAGGACGGGCAGGAGGCGGTTGTCGGTCATCTGTGCACTCCTCGGTTAGTTGAGTCTGTCTAGCTCAACTCTCCGATCGACCCGTTTGTTTCCTTTCCGCGTTCGCCGTCAGCGATCACCCTCCCCTCCGACCTCTAGCGCCCAAAGCGTCGCGTTTAGCAGGCTAAACGCGACGCGTTGCGGCGAAAGGTCGGATGTCAGGGGTGGACGGCGACCCCGCACCAGGCGAACGGCCGGGCACCTTCCTCGTCCCGTCGCAGCTCCCGCACCGGCCGCCACTCGGGCAGATGGACGACGCCGGGCTCCAGCAACGGCCAGTCCCCGAAGAGCGGCTCGATCTCTTCGCGGTCCCGCATCCACACCGGGTTGCTCGTCTTCCGGTACTGCTCGACCATCCAGTGGAGCCCGTCGGCCTCCTTGCCCGTCTGGCCGCCGAAGCTCATATGCGACAGCCCCAGCCAGCTGCCCGGCGCCAGCGCGTTCCGGTAGGTCGCGACCAGCGCGGGCGGATCGTCGTGCGGCCCGGCGAAATGCAGCACGGCCATCATCATCAGGCACACCGGCTGGTCGAAATCGATCAGCCGCAACGTCTCCGGATGGCGCAGGACGTCCTTCGGCCGCCGCATGTCGGCCTGGATGATCCCGGCCCAGTCGGTCGCCTCGTGCCGTTCGAGGATCAGCTCCGCGTGCGCCACCGCAACCGGCTCGTAGTCGACGTACACGACCTTCGCCGTATCGCCGGGCTCCAGTTCCTCCTGGACGATCTCGTGCACGTTCCCGGCGGTCGGGACACCGGAGCCCAGATCGATGAACTGCCGGATCCCGGCGTTCAGCGCCGCGCGCACGACCCGGTTCATGAACTCGCGGTTGTGCCGCGCGCCCGGTTTGACCCACCGCCACTGTTTTTCCAGCGCGCGGGCGAACTCGCGGTCGACCGCCCAGTTGTGGGTCCCACCGAGGAACCAGTCGTAGATCCTCGCCGCGGACGGCTTTTCGGTGTCGACCCCGGTCGGCGCCACCGGGGCCGCGTCATCGTCCCTCTTCACGGAATGAGCCTATCGGGATCAGGGCACCGCCGGTCGGCGTTGCCAGTACGTCCAGAGCGGCCGGTAGCCCTGCGCGTACCAGAACGGCGTCGAACGCGGGTTGGCCAGCGCGTGGTGCAGCAGCACCGCTTCGGCGCCGCATTCGTCGAAGACCTGGTGCGCGTGCGCGGCGAGCGCCGTCCCCACCCCGCTCGAGCGAGCCGGTTCGGCCACCGCGAGCGACGACAGGTAGCCGACCTTCTCGGCCGCGACCCGGCCACCGATCCACCCTGTCTCGCCGGGGAACTGCACCCGGACCATGCCCAGCGGGCGGCCGTACAGTTCGGCGATCCACAACGTCGGATTTTCGCGTCCGACGTGTTTCGACAGCTCCGCCGTGATCGTTTCCTCCGCGCCCTCGCGCAAAGTGACAGAACCGAACTGCGCGTCGTAACGCTGCAATTCCAGTTCGAGTCCGACGGCGGTTTCGAGATCATCCGCTTCGGCGGGCCGGATGTGCACTCCGGGCGTGGCGGGCGGACCCGTCACGGCGAGCCGGTCGGCCGGGCGGACCGCGATCACCAGCACCGGCGCGAAGCCGCGGCGCAGCAATTCGGCCGAACCGGGGGAGTCCCGGCTGGGTCGCACCACCGTCGCCGCGGTCTCGACATCCCCAGGTGGGGCCACGGTCTTCAGATGTTCATCCCATCGGGTGAGTAATGCGTCAAGGGCCGCTTCCGGGCGAGGCCCGGTGAGCCGTGCTTCGAGGCGATGCTCGACGAGCGCCCGCCACGGAGAGTCAACAGAATCGGGACTCGCCTCGGTCCGTACCGACAATCCGGCGGCGGCTGAGTCGCCTGCCGTCGCGGAGAGTGACACGGAGCTCTCGACAGGCTCCAGTGCAGGCATTTCGGGAAGCAGGGAGTCCACGGTGGCGAGCCGCTCGGCGTGCCCGGCGGCGATGGCGTGGCTATTCATAGGGCTATTCAAGCCCCTACTCGCGGGTCCGCCGGGAACTTCACGAGATTGGCCGGGGCGTGGCGCCAGGTGACTTCCGGTAGTCGGAAGGAACGCGAATAACGCTCCCATTTCACCCCTTGGTCCACGCAGGTCAGCGCGACGCGCCCATTGTTAACCCTGGGGTGATCTCATACTGTCTCGAATGGGACTCGGGTACGCCCTCCGGGGTACTGTATTGCCCTCGTCCCGAGGTCGCGGTAGGACAAGACCGGTTGGGCAGCCGGGAAGGAAGGTCGGATGCCGGACACGAACGGCAGGCCCGGGAGCGCCGCACAGGCGCCGGCGGGCAAGGGAGGCGCCGTTACGGAGGCTCGTACCGACGAGCGACGATTCCGCGTCTACACCTTCGCGGTACTCACCATGGGCATCGCCGCCGCGGCCGCGGTCAGCCTCTGGCTGGACTTCGAGGCCTCGGACGACCTGTTGTGGATCGGGCCGATCCTCGCGCTCGCGTTCCTTCTCGCCGAACAGCTCGGCATCAACGTCGACGTCCGCAGCGGTATCTCGTGGACGATCTCGTTCACCGAGATCCCGCTGGTCATCGGCTTCTTCGTCGCTCCGTTCGAAGTCGTGCTCGCCGCCCATCTCGCGGCGGGCATCGGGACATTGCTGGCCCGCAAGGTCGCGGGCCGCGTGCTCTACAACGCCGGCGCCTTCCTGCTGGAGATCACGGGCGCGTTCGCCGTGGCGGGGCTGGTGAAACAGGCCTCCGGCGCCCACGACATGACCTGGATCGCCGCGCTGGCGGGCACTTTGACCGCGCCGCTGGTCAGCACGCTGCTCGCGCTCGCCGCGGTCCGCGTGCTGCGCCGCCGCATGCGGGTCAGCACCGCGATCCGGCTGACCGGCCGCATCCTCGTCGTCGGTTTCGTCAACGCTTCGGTCGGTCTTTCCGGATATTTGGTCATTTCCGGGACGCCGAAGGCCTGGCCGCTCGTGCTGGCCGTCTTCCTCGGGCTCACCGCGTTGTACTGGGCGTACTCCGACCTGCTCCGTGAGCAGCGCGACATGGAAGCGCTGTCCGACGTCAGCCTGATGGTCGCGCGATCCGGTCAACAGGCCGCCGCGCGGCCGGCCGGGCGAGCCGACGAACTCGTCGGCGGGGTCGACGTCCGTGAATGGGCGACCATCGCCGAACGCATCAAGGACCAGCTCGCCGCCGGCCGGGTCGTGCTCAGGCTGCGGCTGGAACCGAAGGACACCATGCGGATGGTCGTCGCGGGCGACGAACTGCCGCCCGTCGACCCGGCCGCCGACGACCCGCTGCTGCGCCTGCCCGGCGCGCACGTCCGGCATTTCCGGATCACCGAAGCCAATCCCGACGTCCGCTCCGCGTTGCTCGACCGCGGCGCGCAGGAGGCGCTGGTCGTCCCGTTGCGCAGCGCGAACCAGCTCCTCGGCGTCGTCGAAGCGCACGACAGGCTGTCCCGCTGGCGTGGGTTCGGCAAGTACGACGTCCAGCTGCTCGGCACGATGGCCAGCCACCTCGCGACGTCGCTGGACAACCGGCGCCTGCTCGCGACCCTGCGCCACGACGCCTACCACGATCCGCTGACCGGCCTGCTCAACCGGCCGGGCTTCCGCCAGGTCGCCAAGGAACCGTTGCGGGAACAGGTCGACGCGGTCGTCCTTCGGATCGACCTCGACGTCTTCTCCACCGTCAGCGACGCACTCGGCTACGTGTGGGCCGACCGGATGGTCATCGCCGCGGGCCGCCGGATCCGCGACGCGCTCGGCCCCGACGTCCCGCTCGCCAGGCTCGAAGGCGCGTCCTTCGCGGCGCTCCTCGTCGGCTGCGCGCCGGAACGCGCCCAGGCCGCCGCCGAACTGCTACGCGCGGAACTCGTCGCCCCGTACCCGGTGGACCGGCTCTCCGTCGAAGCCAACGCGATGATCGGCTACGCCACGTCCTCGGCGGAAGACGACGACCAGGTCGACGTCGACGGGCTCCTGCAGCGCGCCGACGTCGCCGTCCGCGCGACGAAGGGCGGCGAAGAGGTCCGTGGCTACATGGCCAGCATGGGCCAGATCTTCATGCGCCGGTTCCAGATGGTCACGCAGTTTCGGCAGTCTCTGGAAGAAGGCCAGCTCAGCGTCCACTACCAGCCGAAGATCACCTTGCCGAACAGGCAGATCCAGGGCGTCGAGGCGCTCGTGCGCTGGGTGCACCCGGAGTTCGGCAGGCTCGGCCCGGACGAGTTCGTCCCGGCGATCGAAGCCGCCGGCCTCATCGGCGTCCTGACGTCGTTCGTGCTCGAAGAGTCGTTGAAACGCGTGCGCAAATGGCTCGACGAGGGCCTGCGCATCTCCGCCGCGGTGAACCTGTCGGTGCGGAACCTGGCCGACGAGGACTTCCCGACGAAGGTCGCGCGCGAACTCGACCGTTTCGGCATCCCGCCAGAGCTGCTCACCTTCGAGCTGACCGAGTCCGGTGTGATGTCCGACCCGCAGAAGGCGCTGCCGATCCTGCGGGAGCTGCACTCGCTGGGCATCGTGCTCGCCGTCGACGACTTCGGCACCGGCTACTCGTCGCTGGCGTACCTACGGCAGCTCCCGGTCGACCAGGTCAAGATCGACAAGAGTTTCGTCCTCGGCATGGGCACCGACCTCGGAGACCTCGCCGTCGTGCGCTCCATCGTCGAACTGGGTCACTCGCTCGGCCTCACGGTCGTGGCGGAGGGCGTCGAGGAAGACGTCGCGCGGGATCAGCTCGAAGCGATGGGGTGTGACGTGGCACAGGGCTACCTCATCTCGCGGCCGCTGCCGGAGGACCGTCTGGAGGCGTGGCTGCAGGCCCGCACGGCGCGCTCGCCGGGGCGGCACTCGGAGACCGTCCTGACCCTGCTGACCTGAGGTTTTGCGGTAAGGGGACCCCCCTGAAATCGGGGTCCTCGGAAGTTGGTAATCTTTCCAAGTCCTCGCGAGAGGCAAGGCCCCTTTAGCTCAGTCGGCAGAGCGTCTCCATGGTAAGGAGAAGGTCTACGGTTCGATTCCGTAAAGGGGCTCGCGACCTCAGCCGCGTCACGTAAGCGTGTCGCGGCCAGGTTCATGTAAGGCGGTGTAGCTCAGCTGGCAGAGCAAGCGGCTCATAATCGCTGTGTCGCCGGTTCAAGTCCGGCCACCGCTACGCGGTAATCCTGGGTATCCCAGGCCTAGTAGAGAAGGAAATGCTGTGGCTGCCACTGACGTGCGACCGAAGATCACGCTCGCGTGTGAGGAGTGCAAGCACCGCAACTACATCACCAAGAAGAACCGGCGCAACAACCCGGATCGCCTGGAGATGAAGAAGTTCTGCCCGAACTGCGGTACGCACCGGACTCACAAAGAGACCCGCTGAGCGTCTAGCGGTTCTACCTGTCTTACCCGAAGCCGTCCTGGTCACCAGGGCGGCTTCGGGTATTTTTCGGGTTCGGTAGCCTGCTCGGGTGGCCTTGGACCAGTCGTTCACCGGGCGGGTGTACCCGCCGACCAGTACCTATGAAGTGAGTCGCGAGAAGATCCGGGAGTTCGCCGACGCGCTCGGCGACGCGAACCCGCTCTACCGCGACACCGAAGCGGCGAAGGCGGCCGGCTACCCCGACGTCATCGCGCCGCCGACGTTCCTGACGATCATCAACCTCGCCTCGATCAACGCGATCGTCTCGGACCCCGAGCTGGGTCTCGACTATTCGCGGATGGTCCACGGCGACCAGCGGTTCACCTACACGCGGCCGGTGCACGCGGGCGACGTCCTGTCGCTCACCACGTACATCGACAACATCATGACCCGCGCCGGGAACGACTTCATCAACCTGCGCGCCGAGATCTCCGGTGCCGACGGCGGCCCGATCGCCACCACGAACGCCCAGCTCGTGGTCCGAGGGGAGGACGCGTGAGCACGTTCACCGCCGGGGAAGAACTGACCCCGCTGACCATCGACGTCACCCGGGAGCAGCTGGTGCGCTACGCCGGCGCCTCGCTGGACTTCAACCCGATCCACTGGAACGAGGCCTTCGCCAAGGAGGTCGGCCTTCCCGACGTGATCGCGCACGGGATGCTGACCATGGCGCTCGGGGCGCGGCTCGTCACCGACTGGCTCGGCGACCCCGGCCGCCTCGTCGACTACTTCGCGCGCTTCACGCGCCCCGTGGTCGTGCCGAACGACGGCGCGGCGACGATCGAGTTCACCGGGAAGGTCGCCGTGGTCAACGACGACGGCACCGCCCGCGTCGACATCACCGCCAAGTTCGAAGGCAAGGCCGTCCTCGGCAAGGCGCAGGCGGTCGTCCGCGCCTGACCTCAGGGGGAGCAAGGGACCTTTGCTATCGCTCGCTTAGCATGCCTAAGTAAGTGAGAGCAAAGGTCCCTTGCTCTCTTTCCGCAGGTCAGCGCGTCCGTGAGGGATCCACGCTGGCTCGCGTAGGGACGCGAAGAGACTTCGCGAGCTTGAGAAGGGTCGCTTCGCGGCTTTAGTCGCCCGTACGCCGCATGACCGGACCAATGGCGCCCACTGTGTGGATTTTGGGACGTTGGATGACCCGAAATCCACACAGTCCCGCGTGACAGGTCCGGTCATGCGGGCTGGGCCCGCCGGCCCAAGGGCCCACCGAAGCAAGACCCGAAGAACCCCTACGTGAGCTTCAGCAGCTTCTCGATGACCTCCGCCATCCCTTCCGCGCCCCGCGCGTTCGGGTGCAGCGGCGCCGCGGGCACGGAGGGAGCGGGTCCTTCGACCCAGCGCCGGTTCGCGGCGCTGCACATGTCCCGCCCCTTGCTCGCTGTCGACATGTCGGCGAAGCCCGCTTCGTGCTCCTTCGCCGTCTCCTGCAACGCCTCGTTCAGTCGCTTCAGCGAGTCGCGGAAGTAGGCCACGTCCCCCGCGCCGACCGGCAGGACCGGCCAGCAACCGGCGTCGTCGTCCGGCAGGACCGTCGGATACCCCACGACGACAACGCGTGCCGAAGGGGCCTTCGCGCGGATCTGGTCCAGAATCCCGCCGAGCCGCCCCGCCGCGGCGGTGATCCGCTCGGCCAGTTGGTCACGTCCGCCCGCGGTCAGCTGGGTCTTGCAGGGCGAGGCGGTCTGCACCTGCGTCGCGCACTGGCTCGCGAAGCCGACAAAGCCCACGTCGTTGCCCCCGATCCCGACGGTCACCAGGGTCGTGTCGACGTCGATGGCGTCGATCTGAGGAGCGTTCGCGCCGTCCCGGGTCTTCTGCTCACCGGTGAGGTGTTCGGTCGTGGCGCCACCGCAGCTGGCGTCGACGAACTCGGCCGGGCGCAGCTTCGCGGCGAGCAGGCTCGGGTAGTTGTTGTCCGAGCGGTCGCAGCCCGGCGGCTCGCCCACGGGCCGTCCGGTGCCCGGCGAAGCCGTGTAGGAGTCACCCAGCGCCACGTACCGGCCGGCGCCGTCCGAAACGGTGACTCCCTCAGGTGTCACCGATGTCCCACGCTCCCACAGGTGGTAAGCGATCCCCAGGACGGACAGCACGATCACCAGGAAGAGGCAGCCTCCGCCCGTTCTCCGCTGCGTCACCCGTTCGTTGTACGCGACCTGGGTCACGTTTGTCATCGGTCCGCTCGTCGGTGAACGACGCGTGAACGGGTGATCTCCGGTTGCCCGAGACGTGGATCACGTTCAGGGTGATGCCCGTACCTGCCCCGAGGAAAGGCGGAAACCGTGAGCCTGAACTTGACCAAGCTGGTCGACAAGGCATGGGAGGACAAGGGGATCAGCGAGCTGCTGGACGCTCCCCCGTCCGCCCTCGAAGGCCTGACCAAGAAGCACGACGAACTCCTCGCCGAGCTCAAGATCAAGACCATCCGGGACCTCGGCAACTGGAAGTACGCCGCGAAGGCCCACGCGCTGGTTCAGCTCGCCGACGGCGAATCCTGAGCCGCGGAAGGCCCTTCCCGGT
Organism: Amycolatopsis sp. NPDC057786; assembly: GCF_042797905.1. Lineage (NCBI taxonomy): Bacteria > Bacillati > Actinomycetota > Actinomycetes > Pseudonocardiales > Pseudonocardiaceae > Amycolatopsis > Amycolatopsis sp. NPDC057786. The sequence continues at coordinate 73,314 of NZ_JBHVKW010000001.1, read as the reverse complement.
GAACGGGGAGGGCCTTCAGTCGCGGGGGACGAGGTCGCGCAGCTCGGCGGCGAGATCGAGGGCGTGATCGACGTCCCGCGCGAGGTAGTGCGGGTCGACGAAGGCTTCGGTGATCCCGGTGTCGGCAGCCGACTTCAGCTGCGAGGCGACGTCTTGGAGCTCGGTTCCGGGCTTCGGGTTGATCCGCAGGACCCGCCGCAGCGTGCCGGGATCGCGGCCCGCCTTCTCGGCCGCGCTCACCGCGGTCTCCCAGAGCTTCGCCAGATACGGCGCGGGCAGCCCCGCGGGAAGCCAGCCGTCCGCGCGGCGGCCGACGCGATCCAGCGCCACCGGCGACAGTCCGCCCAGCAGCACCGGCGGATGCGGGCTCTGCACCGGTCGCAAGCCGACCTTCGACGCCGGGATCCGCCAGCGTTCGCCTTCGTGCTCGACAGGGTCTCCGGTCCAGAACTTCCCGAGGACGTCGAGAAGCTCCTCCAGCTGCCCGCCGCGGCCCTTCCAGGGCGTGCCGGTCGCCGTGTACTCGTCGCGAAGCCAGCCGATGCCCAAGCCGACGTCCAGGCGGCCGCCGCTCACCTGATCCAGTGAAGTGAGCATCCGGGCGAGCACGACGGCCGGATACACCGTTCCGGTGAGCGTGCTGGTGCCCAGCCGGACCTTGTTCGTGACGCTCGCGGCGACGGTCAGCAGGATCAGCGGATCGGCGAAGGTGACGAACTCGGGCGGGTACGGCCGTTCCGGCGTGCCGCCGGGGTAGAAGTCCGACGGCGACACCGGGGCCAGCACCCGATCCCCGACCCACAAGGACTCGTACCCGAGTTCTTCGGCGGCCGCGGCGAAACCGGTGACGGCGTCCATCGACGCGAGGGGGCCGTATTGCGGAAGGGCGATTCCCAGGCGCATCACGGTCACCGTGCTTCCGCGAGCAGGCGGCCCATCCTGGTGATCCCTTCGGCGAGATCATTTTCGTCCAGCGCATAGGAAATCCGGAAGTACCCGGGCGTACCGAACGCCTCGCCGGGCACCACGGCGACCTCGGCCTCGCGCAGGATCAGATCGGCCAGCGCCACCGTGTCGGCCGGGCGCTCTCCGCGAATTTCCTTGCCCAGCAAGGCTTTCACCGACGGGTAGACGTAAAAGGCGCCGAGCGGCACGGGAGTTTCCACGCCCGGGATCTCGGAAAGCAGGGAAAGTGCGGTCTTTCGCCGGGCGTCGAACGCTTCGCGCATCGCGAAAACGGCGTCGAGCGGGCCGCTCACCGCGGCCAGCGCGGCCCGTTGCGCCACGTTCGAAACGTTGCCGCACAAGTGCGACTGGTACGCCGTCGCCGCCTTGACCACATCCTGTGGACCGAGTAGCCAGCCCACCCGCCAGCCGGTCATCGAGTACGTCTTCGCGACACCGTTGAGGACGATCGTCCGGTCGGCGAGCTCCGGGACCAGGACAGGCATCGAGGGCGCTTCGGCGCCGTCGTAGACCAGGTGCTCGTAGATCTCGTCGGTGATGACCCAGAGACCGTTCTCGTGCGCCCAGCGTCCGATCGCCTCGACCTGCTCGCGCGGGTAAACCGCGCCGGTCGGGTTCGACGGCGACACGAACAGCAGCACCTTCGTGCGCGGTGTCCTGGCGGCTTCGAGCTGCTCGACGGTGACCAGGTAGCCCGTCGTCTCGTCCGCCGTGACCTGCACTCCGACGCCGCCGGCGAGGGCGATCGACTCCGGGTACGTCGTCCAGTACGGCGCGGGCAGCAGCACTTCGTCGCCGGGGTCGAGCAGCGTCGCGAACGCCGAGTAGACCGCCTGCTTGCCGCCGTTGGTCACCAGGACGCGGCCCGGGTCGACCTCGAACCCGGAGTCGCGGACGGTCTTCGCCGCGATGGCCTCGCGCAGCTCCGGGAGCCCGCCCGCGGCCGTGTAGCCGTGATTGACCTTGTCCCGGACGGCCGCTTCGGCGGCTTCGAGCACGTTGGCCGGGGTGGGGAAATCGGGCTGCCCGGCACCGAATCCGATCACCGGACGACCCTGCGCCCTGAGCTCCCGGGCCTTCGCGTCGACGGCCAGGGTGGCCGAGGGCGTGATGCCGCCGATGCGAGCCGAGACGCGACTGGCCGTCGAAGCCGAGGGTGCGGGAGCGCTCATGGCGACATCGTGGCACGATCATGGGGTCGGCCGTGGGGGAGTTTCCCCGCGGAAGGCTGCTCCGCGCCGCTTTGAGGGGCGCGGTTGCGAAGCTGTTCGGGGGTTGCCGTAGACTTCTGGTCTCGGAACGCACTACGGTCATCCCCGCCACGGCGGTGGGGACGATGGAATGCGTCCTCGGGAGCTCCAGAGCATCGGGGTTCCAAAGGGGTGTAGCTCAATTGGCAGAGCAGCGGTCTCCAAAACCGCAGGTTGCAGGTTCAAGTCCTGTCACCCCTGCGTTAACGAACTGGTGAAGGCGGAGGAGTGGTCGTGAGCGACAGCGACGCCAGCGGTGAGAAGGCGCAGGACGGCGCCGGGCAGAAGCCCGACGAGCAGTCCCGCCCGGTGACCGCCGCTGCCCGGCGTGAGCGCCGTGCGTCCGCGCGCCCGTCCGGTAAGGCCGACGCCAAGTCGGACGACAAGACCCGCCCCGCCGGCAAGGCGAAGGCCGGGGACAAGACCGAGAAGTCCAAGGACGCCAAAGGCACGGCGACCCCGAAGCGCGACCGCAAGCCGAAGCAGGCGTCGATCTTCGCCCGGCTCATGCGCTTCATCCGTGAGGTCTGGGCCGAGCTGCGCAAGGTCATCTGGCCGAACCGCAAGCAGATGGTCACCTACACCGCGGTGGTGCTGGTCTTCGTGGTGTTCATGGTGGCGCTGGTGAGCGGCCTCGACCTGGCCTTCAAAGAGGTCGTCGGTGCCGTCTTCGGCAGCTGAGGCAGCCGGTCGCGGCGCCTGAGCGCACCGCACGGAGGCCTGCGCCACGGCAACCGATCAACTGAGAGGACGGAACGTGACCTCCGACAACGGCACAGCAGCCGGTCATGAGCTGACCGAGCTTTCCGACGAGCAGGTGCACGCGGCACTCGGCGACGAGCAGTCCGAGCACCTGGACTCCGTCGAGGTGCCCGCCGCAGGCGACGAGGTCGACGAAGCCGGAGATGTCGCGGAGGCCGAAGAGGCGTCCGACGAGACCGACGACAACGCAGCCGACGACACCGCCGCCGTAGCCGACGAGGACGTCGACCCGGTCGCGAAGATGCGCGCGGAACTCAACGCCGCTCCCGGTGAGTGGTACGTCGTGCACTCGTACGCGGGTTACGAGAACAAGGTGAAGACCAACCTCGAGACCCGGACCCAGACGCTGGACGTCGAGGACTACATCTTCCAGATCGAGGTCCCGACCGAAGAGGTCACCGAGATCAAGAACGGCCAGCGCAAGCAGGTGCAGCGCAAGGTGCTGCCCGGCTACATCCTGGTCCGCATGGACCTGAACGACGCCTCGTGGAGCGCGGTGCGCAACACGCCGGGCGTCACCGGGTTCGTCGGCGCCACGTCGCGTCCGTCGCCGCTGACCGTGGACGAGGTGCTCAAGTTCCTCGCGCCCAAGGTCGAGACGGCCGCTCCCGCCAAGCCCGGCAAGGGCGAGGCTGCCGCTTCCGAGTCGCAGCTGGGTGGCCCCGCGGTCGAGGTCGACTTCGAGGTCGGCGAGTCGGTCACCGTCATGGACGGCCCGTTCGCGACGCTGCCCGCGACGATCTCCGAGGTCAACGTGGACGGACAGAAGCTGAAGGTCCTGGTGTCGATCTTCGGCCGGGAGACCCCGGTCGAGCTGTCGTTCAACCAGGTCTCCAAGATCTGACGGCCGCCAGACGGCCGGCAGTCCCCGCGTACTGGCAGGTGTGCGGGGGACTCAAGTCAGTAAGAAGGAACAAACGAAATGCCACCCAAGAAGAAGAAGCTTGCGGCGATCATCAAGCTGCAGATCAAGGCGGGTGCGGCCAACCCCGCGCCGCCGGTCGGCCCCGCGCTGGGTCAGCACGGCGTCAACATCATGGAGTTCTGCAAGGCCTACAACGCCGCGACCGAGTCGCAGCGCGGGGACGTCGTCCCGGTCGAGATCTCCGTGTACGAAGACCGCACGTTCGACTTCAAGCTCAAGACGCCGCCGGCCGCGAAGCTGCTGCTGAAGGCCGCGGGCGTGGAGAAGGGTTCCGGCGAGCCGCACAAGACCAAGGTCGCCAAGGTCACTTGGGACCAGGTCCGCGACATCGCGAAGACCAAGGAATCCGACCTGAACGCGCACGACATCGACCAGGCCGCGAAGATCATCGCCGGCACCGCCCGCTCGATGGGCATCACGGTCGTCGACTGAGTTCCACCCCGCACCACCGTGGGAGAGCCGAGTGCTGGCTCCAACACCACACTGATCCGTTGAAGAGTTAAGGACAGAAGCAATGCCCAAGCACAGCAAGGCCTACCGTCAGGCTCTTGAGCTGGTGGACCGCGAGCGGCTCTACGCCCCGCTCGAGGCCGCGAAGCTGGCCAAGGAGACCTCTTCCAAGAAGATGGACGCCACCGTTGAGGTCGCCATGCGCCTCGGTGTCGACCCTCGGAAGGCCGACCAGATGGTCCGCGGCACCGTGAACCTGCCGCACGGCACCGGTAAGACCGCCCGCGTCATCGTTTTCGCCGTTGGTGACAAGGCCGCCGAGGCCGAGGCCGCCGGCGCGGACGTGGTCGGCACCGACGAACTGATCGAGCGCATCCAGGGTGGCTGGCTCGAGTTCGACGCCGCGATCGCGACGCCGGACCAGATGGCGAAGGTCGGCCGTATCGCCCGCATCCTCGGCCCGCGTGGCCTGATGCCGAACCCGAAGACCGGCACCGTGACCCCCGCGGTCGCGAAGGCCGTGACGGACATCAAGGGCGGTAAGATCAACTTCCGCGTGGACAAGCAGGCCAACCTGCACTTCGTCATCGGCAAGGCCTCGTTCGACACCGAGAAGCTGGTGGAGAACTACGCGGCCGCGCTGGACGAGATCCTCCGCGCCAAGCCGTCGTCGGCGAAGGGTCGCTACCTGAAGAAGGTCACGATCTCCACGACGATGGGCCCGGGTGTCCCGGTCGACCCGGCCCGGACCCGCAACCTCCTCTCCGAGGACGCGTGAGTCTGAGTTAGACATCACTGAGAAGGGGGCGGTCCCGCTACGGCGGGGCCGCCCCTTTTTCGTGTTTGCTTGAGGGCATGCCTACCTTCGCGTCGTTCGACGGGCTTCAGCTGAGCTACACCGTTTGGGAAGGCCGAGGGCGTCCGGTACTGCTGCAACACGGCTTCGCCGCGGACACGAACGCCAACTGGATCGCGCCGGGCGTCGTCGACACCCTCCAGGACGCGGGGCTGACCGTGATCAGCCTGGACGCGCGCGGCCACGGACGGTCGGCGAAACCGCACGACGAGGCGAGCTACGCCGACGACGCGATGGTCCGCGACGTGTCGGCGCTGCTGGACACGCTGAACCTCGACGAGGTGTCGATGGTCGGCTACTCGATGGGCGCGATGATCGCGCTCGGCGCGGTGGCCGCCGACCCGCGGATCCGGTGTCTCGCGATCGGCGGGGTCGGTTCGGGGATCGTCGACTTCGGCGGCGTCGACACCCGGGTCGTCACGCCGGAGGCGATCAGCGAGGCGCTGCTCGCTACGGATCCCTCGACGCTTCCGCCGGCTTCGGCGCCATTTCGGGCGCTGGCCGACGCCCTGCGGGCGGACCGGATCGCGCTGGCGGCCGTCGCTCGCGGGACGGCGAACCCGAAACTGGACCTGACGGCGATCGCGGTGCCGACCCTGATCCTGGCCGGGGACACCGACCCGCTGGCCGCGGAACCCGAACGCCTGGCCGCCGCCATCGCCGGCGCGCGCCTCGTCCGCGTCCCCGGCGACCACATGGCCGCCGTCATGCACCCCGCCTTCGGCTCCGCGCTGACCGGCTTCCTGACCTCGCACGACCTCTGACCCCGGACCTGCGTTTAGCCCCCTAATCGCGACGCACTTGCGTTTCGCGGGCTAAACGCGATCCGGCGCGCACGTGCGTTTCGCGGGCTAAACGCGATCTGGGGTGGAAAGGCCCAGGTCAGTTGCCGGTGGGCGGGGCGGGGCAGGGCTCAGGGGAGTTCGCGTGCCCGGTGATCAGCCACTGGCCCATCTCGACTTCCTGCAGGGTGAAGCTGCCCAGCACGGGCCCACCGCGGATGCTGTACCAGCACGAGTGGATCGTCAGGTTCTGCCGCGGGACCACGCTCGACATCGGGCGCACCGCATAGATGTACGGCGTGATGTCGGTGACCTTCGCGTTCAGGGCCGGGACGGCGGTCGCGCAGTCGGGGTAGCCGAGGTCGCGGGCGAACTGGGCCTGCGCCTGCTCGCTCATCGACAGGCAGACCTTTTCGACACGGGTGGCAGGCGGGTACGGCTTCCCGATCGTGTCGTAGATGGCCCGCACCGCCTCCCATGGGTTGGTCGAAAGCACCTGGTTCGTGCGGTGCTTGCCCCCGCCGCCCTGGACGAACGTCGCCGTGTCCTCCCCGGCGTCGCTGGGGAAGATCTGCCGATAGGCGATGGTCGCGCCGATGCAGATCAGCAAGATCACGATCACCCAGGCGAGGAGCTTCCCGCCCAGGCGGCGCAGCCAGCGCGGCGCGCGCGGCCGAGGTGCTTTGACGAGTTCACCGGGCGGCGGTCCCGGGGGCACCGGAGGCTGTCCTCCGTAGTGCTGGGTCATGGGCTGCGCGGGCTGCTGCGGCACGAGGCCCTGCTGCTGCGCCTCGGTGAACTTCAGATAGTCCTGGAACTGCTGAAACTGCTGGAACTGGCGCAGTTGCTCGTCGTCCAGCCGGGGCGCGGGCTGCCCTCCCGCCTTGGGCTCGATGTCCGTGCCGGGCTCGTTGTCCGGCTTTCCGTCATCACGCTGCTCCGCCACGTCACCATGATGCCTCGCGAGCCCTCCCGCGCACTCCGCCGGTCGCGTTTAGCCCGCTAAACGCGATCTGACCGGGCCCCGGTGCGAAGGCCGGGAGAGGGTCACGTATTCTTGTCAAGGTTCTACCGAAGACCGCTGGTCTTCTCCCGGTCATCTGGCCTGGAGAACGAAGGCCCCGCTAGGGCGGGCGACCCGCGCAGGAGGAACGAGGCTCGCCCACGACGCATGTCGTCGTGTGCCCTGACGCCCCGCGCCTGTCTGCGCTGGGGCGTTTCGTCGTTTCAGGGCTCTCAAGGCCAGTGGCCAACTAGCCAAGAGAGGAGGCGACCATGGCGAAGCCCGACAAGGAGGCGGCCGTCGCCGAGATCGCGGAGAGCTTCCGCAGCAGCTCGGCCACAGTCGTTACCCAGTACACCGGCCTCTCCGTGTCCCAGCTGTCCCAGCTGCGCCGCGCTCTCGGCACCAATGCCAAGTACCGGGTCGCGAAGAACACCCTCGTCAAGCGTGCCGCCACGGACGCCGGAATCGAGGGTCTCGAGGACCTGTTCGTCGGCCCGACCGCGATCGCCTTCGTCGAAGGTGAAGCTGTTGACGCCGCGAAGGCGCTTCGCGACTTCGCGAAGGACAACAACGCGCTTGTGATCAAGGGCGGCTACATGGACGGCAAGACGCTGTCCGTGGACGAGATCACCAAGATCGCCGATCTCGACAGCCGTGAGGTCCTGCTCGCCAAGGCGGCGGGCGCGTTCAAGGCGAAGCTGTCCCAGGCCGCCGCGCTGTTCCAGGCGCCGGCGTCCCAGGTCGCCCGCCTGGCTGCCGCGCTGGAGGAGAAGCAGCGCAACGCCGGTACCGAAGCAGCCGAAGCACCCGCCGAGAGCTGAACACCCCCACCCCGAACTTTTAGTTCGTTTCAGAGAGGAAAGCCACCATGGCGAAGCTGAGCACCGCCGAGCTGATCGACGCCTTCAAGGAGCTCACCCTTCTTGAGCTGTCCGAGTTCGTGAAGGAATTCGAGACCACCTTCGACGTGACCGCGGCCGCCCCGGCTGCCGTCGTCGCCGCCGCCCCGGGTGCCGCCCCCGCCGCGGCCGCCGAGGAGCAGGACGAGTTCGACGTCGTCCTCGAGTCCGCCGGTGACAAGAAGATCCAGGTCATCAAGGTCGTCCGCGAGGTCGTCTCCGGTCTGGGCCTGAAGGAGGCCAAGGAGCTGGTCGAGGCCGCTCCCAAGGCCCTCCTGGAGAAGGTCGACAAGGAGGCCGCCGACGCCGCCAAGGAGAAGCTCGAGGCCGCCGGCGCCAAGATCACCATCAAGTGATCCCTGGCGCGTCAGCGCCTAACGCAGCACCGTCGAAGGGGCGGGCATCCACACGGATGCCCGCCCCTTCGCTGTCTCCGGCCCCGACCTGCGTTTAGCCCCCTAATCGCGACGCGTAGCAACGCTAAGCATCAGGGCGCCGGATCGCGTTTAGCCCGCTAAACGCGATCCGCGCGGCGGGAGGGCGGGGGCCCTGACCTGCGTTTAGCCCCCTAATCGCGATCCGGGCCGGGCGGCGCCCGCTGTGGATCTGCGCACGGGAGTGACGTGCACTACGGTGCTGCAAGCGGTGCACGGGCAGGCGGCGGGCTGCGCGAAAAGTTACCCGCGGGTCTGGCCAGAAAAGAAAACTGGTGAGTAACCTGTTCGCACTCAGCTCGTTGCACCTGGTTGACGCGGGTATCGCTGCGCGAACGCATGCGTCCTCCCGGGCCAGTGGCACGGGAAGGCAGTGCGCGACGACGCGGAACAGCTCCTGGAGGTGCGATGGGTGCCGAGGTGGTCATCGAAGGTCTTTCCAAGTCCTTCGGTAAGCAGGCCATCTGGCGGGACGTTACGCTGACCCTGCCTCCGGGCGAGGTTTCGGCGATGCTCGGCCCGTCCGGAACCGGTAAGTCCGTCTTCTTGAAGTCGATGATCGGTCTGCTCAAGCCGGACCGCGGCCGTTGCATGATCAACGGCGTCGACATCGTGACGTGCTCCGAACACCAGCTCTACGAGGTGCGCAAGCTCTTCGGCGTCCTTTTCCAGGACGGCGCGCTCTTCGGCTCGATGAACCTCTACGACAACGTGGCGTTCCCCCTGCGCGAGCACACGAAGAAGTCGGAGACCGAGGTCCGCCGGATCGTGCTCGAGAAGCTCGAGATGACCGGCCTCAACGGCGCCGACAAGAAGCTGCCCGGCGAGATCTCCGGCGGTATGCGCAAACGCGCCGGCCTCGCCCGCGCCCTGGTGCTGGACCCGCAGATCATCCTGGTCGACGAACCGGACTCCGGTCTCGACCCGGTCCGCACCACCTACATCTCGCAGCTCTTCCTGGACGTCAACGCGCAGATCGACGCGACGTTCCTGATCGTCACGCACAACATCAACCTCGCCCGCACCGTCCCGGACAACCTCGGCATGCTCTTCCGCAAGGAACTGGTCATGTTCGGGCCGCGCGAGGTGCTGCTGACCAGCGAGGAGCCGGTCGTCAAGCAGTTCCTCAACGGCAAGATGGACGGCCCCATCGGCATGAGCGAGGAGAAGGACTCGGCCCAGCTCGCCGCGGAGCGCGCGATGTTCGAGGCCGGCCACCACGCGGGTGGTGTCGAGGACGTCAGCGGGGTGCCGCCGCAGATGCAGCCGACGCCCGGCGTGCCGACCCGGATGGGCGCGGTCCGCCGCAAGGACCGGGTCATGCAGATCCTGCACGGCCTGCCGCACGAGGCACAGCAGAGCATCATCGAGTCGCTTTCCCCGGAGGAGCAGCAGCGCTACGGGGTCCGCCCGCAGCGGCTCGCGGCCGCCGGCCACCGGTCGGCGCCCGTCGACAGCTCGATCCCGAACCACCACCAGGGCCAGTTGCCCGACGACCAGGTCGCCCACATCCCGCACCCCGGGAGAGCGGGCAACCACCGCTTGCGGCCACAAGATCCGGGGTCAGGTGGCGCGTGAGCTCTTCCGCTTCATCGGCGAAGATTCCAGGGATCGGCATGTTGCGCGAGACCGGGAACCTGTTCGCTCTCGGCCTCGACATCGTTCGTGGCATTTTCCAACGCCCGTTCCAGCTGCGGGAGTTCATCCAGCAGGCCTGGTTCATCGCGAGCGTCACGATCCTGCCGACGGCGCTCGTCGCGATCCCGTTCGGCGCGGTCATCTCGCTGCAGTTCGGTTCGCTCGCCCGCCAGCTCGGCGCCCAGTCCTACACGGGCGCCGGGTCGGTGCTCGCCACCGTGCAGCAGGCCAGCCCACTGGTCACGGCGCTGCTGGTCGCGGGCGCCGGCGGTAGTGCGGTCTGCGCGGACATCGGCGCGCGGACGATCCGCGAAGAGATCGACGCCATGGAGGTGCTCGGCGTCTCCGCGGTGCAGCGGCTGATCGTGCCGCGTGTGCTCGCGATGATGCTGATCGCGCTCCTGCTGAACGGCATGGTCAGCGTCATCGGCGTGCTCGGCGGCTACTTCTTCAACGTCGTCCTCCAGGGCGGGACACCGGGCGCGTACCTGGCGAGCTTCTCCGCGCTGGCCCAGCTGCCGGACCTCTGGGTCGGCGAGCTGAAGGCGCTGATCTTCGGCTTCATCGCCGGGGTCGTCGCCGCCTACCGGGGGCTGAATCCGTCCGGCGGCCCGAAGGGCGTCGGGGACGCGGTGAACCAGTCGGTCGTCATCACGTTCCTCATGCTGTTCGTGGTGAACTTCGTGATCACGCTGATCTACCTGCAGATCGTGCCCGGAAAGCTGGACTGACGCATGACCTTCCTCCAGGGCGCCAAGCGGGTCGCCAACCGTCCATTGCAGACTCTGGACAACCTCGGTGACCAGATGTCCTTCTACGGCCGCGCGTTGCTGTGGACGCCGAGGACGCTTCGCCGCTACATGAAAGAAGTTCTGCGGCTGCTGGCCGAGGTGAGCTTCGGTTCCGGCTCGCTGGCGGTCATCGGCGGCACGGTCGGCGTGATGGTCGGCCTGACGCTCTTCACCGGTGTCCTCGTCGGCCTTCAGGGTTACTCGGCGCTGAACTCGATCGGCACGTCGGCCTTCACCGGCTTCCTGACCGCGTTCTTCAACACCCGTGAGATCGCCCCGCTGGTCGCCGGTCTCGCGCTTTCGGCGACGGTCGGCGCCGGCTTCACCGCCCAGCTGGGCGCAATGCGGATCTCCGAGGAGATCGACGCGCTCGAAGTCATGGGCGTGCCCAGCCTGCCGTACCTGGTGACCACGCGGATCATCGCCGGTTTCGTCGCGGTCATCCCGCTGTACGTCATCGGCCTGCTGAGTTCGTATCTCGCGTCCCGGTTGGTCGTTATCTACATCTACAACCAGTCAGCGGGTACCTACGACCATTACTTCGACCTGTTCCTACCACCACAGGATGTGTTGTATTCGTTCATCAAGGTGCTGTTGTTCAGCGTCTTGATCATTCTGTCCCATTGCTATTTCGGTTACCGGGCCACCGGTGGCCCCGCCGGTGTCGGCGTGGCCGTCGGTAAGGCGGTCCGGCTGAGCATCGTCACGGTGTCCATCATGAACTTCTTCATCGGTTTCGCGATCTGGGGAACCGACGTCACGGTGAGGATCGCAGGATGATCGCGACAATCCGGCGCAGGCTGCTGGGCCTGCTTCTGGTCGCCGTGCTCATCGGCGGGGTGGCGCTGAGCATCGCGCTGTACCAACGGGCGTTCACACCCGTCGTCAGCGTGAAGCTCCAGTCGGGCAGCATCGGGAACCAGTTGCTGAAGCAGTCGGACGTGAAGGTCCGCGGCCTGATCGTCGGCTCGGTCAAGGAGATCACCGCGACCGCGGACGGCGCCGAACTCACGCTCGCGCTGAATCCGGAGTCGGCGAAACTGATTCCCCAGAACGTTTCGGCGCGATTCCTGCCGAAGACGTTGTTCGGTGAGCGTTTCGTTTCCCTCGAGATCCCGGACGTGCCTTCGGAGAAGACGATCGCCGAGGGCGACGTGATCACCCAGGACCGCACTTCCGGCGCGGTCGAGCTGGAGCAGGCCTTCGCCCATCTGATGCCGGTCCTGCAGGCCGTCCAGCCGCAGAAGCTGTCGAGCACGCTTTCGGCGATCTCGACCGCGCTCAACGGCCGCGGCGACCAGCTCGGCGACACGCTCGCGCAGCTCGGCACCTACGTCGGGGAACTGAACCCGCACGAGCCCAAGCTCCAGCAGAACCTCAAGGAGCTCGCGAAGTTCTCGGACAACCTCGACGCCGTCGCCCCGGATCTGGTGCAGACCTTGGACAACCTGAGCACCACCACCCGCACCGTGGTGGACCAGCAGATGAACCTGGCGAACCTCTACGGCAGCGTCACCCAGGCTTCGGTCGATCTCCAGACCTTCCTGCGGAACAACGCGGACAACCTGATCCGGCTCGCCGACACGGCCCGCCCGACGGCGGAGCTGCTGGCGAAGTACTCACCGTCGTACCCCTGCGTCATCGGGCAGATGGCGGACAACCTGCCGAAGATCGACAAGGCCCTCGGCAAGGGCACCGACCGGCCCGGTCTGCACGCGACCATCGAGGTCACCGTCAACCGCGGGCCGTATCTGCCCGGCAAGGACGAGCCGCGGTTCGAGGACAAACGCGGCCCGCGCTGTTACGACCTGAAGCAGTTCCCGGACCCGTTCCCGCAGTACCCACCGGACGGCCCGATCAAGGACGGCAGCACGGTCAAACCGCCGGCGCGCTCGGCGAACGACGGTCTTTCGCCCTCGAACGGTTTCGCGAACGTCGGCGGCTACAACGGCGGGGGAGCCCCCGGCGGTAGCCCGTCCTACAGCGCGTCCGAATCGGACTTCCTCGCGCAGCTGGTCGCCCCGCAGGTCGGCATGGCCGCCACGGACATGCCCGGCTGGGGCTCGCTGCTGGTCGGTCCGCTCTATCGGGGAGCGGAGGTGCACGTCCAGTGAGGGGTCTGCTCGCACCGCTGATCAAACTCGGCATCTTCATCGTCGTCACCGTGCTGTTCACGACGATCCTCGGGATCAGCATCGCCAACGTGAACACCACCAGCACCAACGCCTACAAGGCACGGTTCAGCGACGCGACCCTCGTGCTGCCCAACGACGACGTCCGCATCGCCGGTGTCCGGGTCGGGCAGGTCAAGGAGGTCCGCATCGTCGACCGGCGCCAGGCCGAGATCGAGTTCGAAGTGGACGCCGGCCGCAAACTGCCCGCCGGGGTGACCGCGCAGATCAAGTTCCGGAACCTGGTCGGCCAGCGCTACCTCTCGCTCGGGCAGGGCACCGACACCTCCGGCAAGACACTGGAGCCCGGCGGGAACATCCCGCTGGAGCGGACCACGCCCGCGCTCGACCTGACGCAGTTGTTCAACGGGTTCAAGCCGCTGTTCACCGCGCTCAACCCGGACGACATCAACAAGCTGTCCTACGAGGTCATCCAGGTCCTGCAGGGCGAGGGCGGCACGGTCGAAAGCCTGTTGAAGCACACCGCGTCGCTGGCCACCACGATCGCCGACAAGGACAAGGTCATCGGCGAGGTCATCGACAACCTGAACTCGGTGCTCGACACGGTCAACGCGCACACGCCGCAGCTCAACGACCTGATCGTCAAGCTGCAGCAACTGGTCTCCGGGCTGGCCGCGGACCGCGAGCCGATCGGCGACGCCATCGAATCGCTCGGCACCCTCGCCCAGACGACCTCGGGTCTGCTCGGTGAGGCCCGCGAGCCGCTCAAGCAGGACATCGCCGCGCTCGGCACGCTGTCGAAGAACCTCAACGACAGCCAGCCGATCGTCGAGCATTTCATCCAGTTCCTGCCGCAGAAGGTGACGGCGCTGACCCGCACCGCCGACTACGGCTCCTGGTTCAACTTCTTCGCCTGTGAGATGACGGGAGCCGTCGCCCTGCCTCCGCTGATCAACGAGCCGATCAACCTGCCGCTGCTGCCGGTGAACCGGGCGAGGTGCACGGCATGAAGTCGTTCCAGAAACGCAACCCGATCCCGATCGCGCTGGTCGGCATCTCGGTGCTGCTGCTCGGTTTCATCGCCGCGCTCAACTCCGACGACCTGCCGGTCATCGGCGGCGGGACGACGTACTCCGCCGACTTCAGCGAGGCTTCGGGCCTGCAGGAGGACAACGACGTCCGCGTCGCCGGCGTGAAGGTCGGCAAGGTCTCCGAGATCAAGCTCGACGGCGACAAGGTCCGGATCTCGTTCAAGGTCAAGGATGCCTGGCTGGGCGACAAGACCAGCGCGGCCATCAAGATCAAGACCGTGCTCGGTCAGAAGTACCTGGCGCTCGACCCGCAGGGCCAGCGCACGCTCGACCCGAGCGCGACGATCCCGCGTGAGCGCACGATGTCGCCGTTCGACGTCCTCGACGCCTTCCGCGGGCTTTCGCAGACCGTCGACGACATCGACACGACGCAGCTGGCGAAGAGCTTCGACGTGATCTCGGAGACCTTCGCGGACACCCCGGCCGACGTGAAGGGCGCGCTGACCGGCCTCTCCCGGCTTTCGGACACGATCGCCAAACGTGACTCGCAGCTGTCGAGCCTGCTCGCGAACACGCGGCAGGTCTCGCAGACGCTCGTCGACCGTGACGCCGAGTTCCAGAAGCTGCTCGCCGACGGCAACAAGCTGCTCGGCGAGGTAGCCAAGCGCAAGGACGCGATCTCCGCGTTGCTGGATGGCTCGCGAAACCTCGCCACTCAGCTCAAGGGCCTGGTCGACGACAACGACGCGCAGCTCGACCCGGTGCTCACCCAGCTCGACCAGCTGACCTCGATGCTCCAGCGCAACCAGGACGCCCTCGGCCAGGGCATCGCGCGGTTCGCGCCGTTCATCCGGGTGTTCACGAACACGATCGGCAACGGCCGCTGGTTCGACAACTACATCTGCGGACTGGTCCTGCCGTCGTTCGGCCCGATCAACGAGAAGGGGTGCTACGACAAATGAGTACCCGTCTCGGACAGAGTCTCGCGCGTGGTTTCACCATCGCGATCGTGCTCGCGCTGGTCGTCGCAGGCGCGCTGTGGTGGACGCTGAAGGACGCCGGCCGCAACCACGTGACCGCGTACTTCGCCGGCACCGTGGGCCTCTACGAAGGCAACAGTGTCCGCATGCTCGGCGTCGACATGGGCACCGTCACCAAGATCCAGCCGATGGGCAACCAGGTCCGCGTCGAACTCGAGTACGACCGTTCGGTGCCCGTGCCCGCCGACGCGAAGGCGATCATCGTGTCGCCGTCGCTGGTCAGCGACCGCTACGTGCAGCTCGCCCCGGCGTACAAGGGCGGCCCGCGGATCGCCGACGGCGCCGTCATCGGGCTCGACCGCACCGAGGTCCCGCTGGAGGTCGACGAGCTCGCCGCCAGCCTCTCCCGGGTCAGCCAGTCGCTCGGGCCCAACGGCGCCAACAAGAACGGGTCGCTGTCGAACCTGCTCGACACCGCCGCGAAGAACTTCGACGGCAACGGGCAGGCGCTGCACGACACGATCACGAAACTCGGCCAGGCCGCGGGCACGTTGTCCGGCAACAAGGACGACCTGTTCAAGACCGTCGAGAACCTCGGCTCCTTCTCGCAGACGCTGGTGAACAGTGACAAGCAGGTCCGCGACTTCGAACGGCAGCTCGCCGACGTCAGCGGCTTCCTCGCGGGGGAGCGGGAGAACCTCTCGGCCACGGTGAAGCAGCTGTCCGACACGCTCACCGCGGTGCAGGCGTTCATCGAGAAGAACCGCGACCGGCTCAAGTCCAATGTGGACAAGCTGGCCAGTGTGACCAAGGTGCTCGTGGACCAGCGCGGCGCGCTCGCCGAGATCCTCGACGTCGCCCCGGTCGGTCTCGGGAACCTGGTCAACACCTACAACGCCTCGTCGGGCACGCTCGACGCGCGGGCCAACCTCAACGAGCTCACGCAGCCGCCGCTGGTGATGGTGTGCAACCTGCTCAAGCAGACCCCGGAGGCGCTCGACGCGCTGGGCGACGCGTGCAAGGGAGTCGCCGGACTGGTCGACGGGCTGGTGCCGCTGCCGTCCATCGCGCAGGTGGTCGAAGCCTCCCACCGAGGCCAGTTGCCGCCGCTTCCGCTCCCGATCGCCGGTGAGCTCTACGGTTCGGGGGCGAAGTGATGAACAAGAAACTCGCCCTCGCGGCTGTCGGAACCGTCGCCGCGCTGACGTTGAGCGGCTGCGGGTTCAGCGGGATCTACGACGTCCCGCTTCCCGGTGGCGCCGAACTCGGCGACCACCCGTACACGGTCAAGGTGCAGTTCCGGGACGTGCTCGACCTGACCCCGCAGGCCGGGGTGAAGGTCAACGAGGTCGCCATCGGCCGGGTCGAAGCGATCGGGCTGACCCCGGACGGCTGGAACGCCGAGGTCACCCTCCGGGTCAACGGTGACGTGAAGTTGCCGGCGAACGCGCTCGCCAACGTCAAGCAGTCGAGCCTCCTCGGTGAGAAGTACGTCGAGCTGGCGGCGCCCGCCGACGGACAGGGCAAGCTCGCCGACAACGCGGTGATCCCGCTGGCCCGCACGAACCGCAGCGTCGAGGTCGAAGAACTGCTCGGCGCGCTTTCGCTGCTGCTCAACGGCGGCGGGGTGGAGCAGCTCAACACCATCACCAAGGAACTCAACAACGCCACCACCGGCCGCTCGCCGGAGCTCAAGGCGCTGCTGAACAACACCAACGAGCTGGTCACGAACCTGGACAAGCAGTCCGCGAACATCACGCGGGCGCTCGACGGGCTGAACCGGCTCTCGCTCACCCTGAACGGCCAGAAGGACAAGCTGGTCGGCGCGGTCGACAACCTCGGCCCCGGCCTCGGCGTGCTGGAGCAGCAGCGCGGTCAGCTGGTGACCATGCTGAACGCGCTCAACCACCTCTCCGGGGTCGCCGTCGACACGGTGAACAAGAGCAAGGAAGACCTCGTCGCCGACCTCAAGGCGCTGCAGCCGACGCTGCAGAAGCTCGGCGAGGCGGGCTCGGATCTGCCGAAGGCGCTGGAGATCCTGCTGACCTTCCCGTTCAGCGACGCCGCCTACGACGGCGTCAAGGGCGACTACTTCAACCTGTTCGCGAAGATCGACCTGAACCTGAACGAGATCCTCAAGAACCTCGGGCGCAGCCGCGAGAACCCGCTGAAGGACGCCATCCCGGTCCCGGGCCTGACCGGGGGCACCGAGGGGCCGGGTGCGAACCCGCCGCTGCCGATCCCGGACAGCGTCGGCGGTGTCGCCGGCGGCCAGGCGAGCGCGCCGCAGGGCGGCGGACAGCCGCAACAGACCGGGCCCGCCGGTATCTTCGGTGTGCTGTCGGGAGGTGCCGGCTGATGCTGGTCCGTAGGACGAAGATCCAGTTGGTCGCGTTCGCGATCATCTCCGTGGTCGCCATCGTGTACGCGCTGATCCGGTTCGCCGGGCTCGGCCAGGTGTTCGGTGCCGAGGGTTACACGGTGAAACTGCAGCTCAAGCAGTCCGGCGGCATCTTCCAGAACGCCGAGGTCACGTACCGGGGCTTCAACATCGGCCGGGTCGGCGAACTGCGCCTCACCAAGACCGGGCTGGAGGCCGACCTCAACATCTCGCCGGACGCCCCGCAGGTGCCCGCCGATCTCGACGCCGTCGTCGCGAACCGGTCGGCGGTCGGCGAGCAGTTCGTCGACCTGAAGCCCAAGAGCGAGAAGGGACCGTTCCTGAACTCGGGTTCGGTCATCCCGGCCGACAAGGTCAAGACGCCCGTGCCGACCGAGCAGCTCATCGGTGATCTCGACAGCCTCGCGGCGTCGGTGCCGACCGACTCGCTGCGCAAGGTCGTCGACGAGTCGTACAACGCCTTCAACGGCACCGGCCCGGACCTGCAGCGGCTGCTCGACACCGCGCGGAGCTTCACGGCGACCGCGCAGGAGTACCTGCCGCAGACCGTCCAGCTGCTGGAGAAGGGTGGGCAGGTCCTCGAAACGCAGAACGACATGGCGAGCTCGATGAAGTCGTTCAGCGCGGACCTGAACAAGCTGTCCGGCACCCTGAAGAACTCCGACGCGGACATCCGGAAGCTGATCGGGATCACCCCGCAGGTGGCGAACCAGATCAGCTCGGTGCTCGCCGAATCCGGGCCGGGGCTGGGCGCGCTGACGGCGAACCTGCTCACGACGTCGAACCTGCTGGTGACCCGGCTCGACGGGCTCGAACAGGGCCTCGTGACCTACCCGATGCTCGCGGCCGGTGCCAACACCGTCGCCAACGACGGCACCGCGCACCTCGGGCTCGCGCTCAACCTGTTCAACCCGCCGTCGTGCACCAAGGGCTACATGGGCTTCGACAAGTACCGCGAAGGCACCGACACGACGCCTCGCGCGCCGAAGGACGACGCGTACTGCGCCGAGCCGAAGGGCAGCCCGATCAACGTGCGCGGTGCGCAGAACGCTCCGTACAACGGGGTCCCGCAGATCCCGTCGGAAGGCGACGTCGCGGCGAACGCCGGCCGCTCGGCCGAGGAACTGGCCAGCCTGCGCGCGGCACAGGGCATGCCGAGCGTCCTGCAGAGCCCCGGGGTCAGCCTGCCCACCCTCGGCGCGCTGCTGGGCCTGCCCGGCTGAGGCCGAGACCGTATATCTAACCTGGAGTGTCATGAGTTCTTCTCGATCGCGGACCCTGGTCCTCGGGGCGGCGGCGTTCGCGCTCGCGGCCTTCGTCGCCGCGGCGATCTTCGGTGTCATGTGGGCCGTGGCCGCGTCGGACGACAACGCCGACCTGGCGCGCTCGCGGGACGAGGTGGTCAAGGCGGGCGGCACCGCGATCAAGGCGTACACCGAGGTCGACTTCGAGAAACTCGACGAGTTCTTCGCCAAGCAGAAGGCCGTCTCCGACGACAAGATGAGCCAGCAGCTGGCCCAGCTGGAGCCGACCTACCGTAAGGCGCTCGGCGACGCGAAGACCAAGGTCGTGACCACCATCCAGGACATCGCGGTCGAGGAACTCGACGACCACGAGGGCAAGGCGAGCTTCCTCGCCGCCATCTCCACCCAGGTCACCCAGGGCGACAAGGCGAGCTCGAAGGCGCTGCGCCTGGAGGTCTCGATGACCAGGGTCGGCGATGAGTGGAAGCTGTCCGGGATCGACAACGTGCCCCTCGTCGCGGCCGGTCAGTAAGAGCGTCACCTAGAACGGAGCCACGTAGTGCCCCCCTCCCGTCGCCAGCCTCCTCGCAGCACTCCGCCGGTGCGCCGCCCCCGGGTGGCCGGCCTGCGACGGCCCGGTGCGTCTCCTGCTCCCGCGTCTCCGGAAGCCCCTGCTTCGGAGGTCGAGGTCGACGAAACGCCGACGCCGGTCCGCCGACCGTCGCCGCGGCCGGCTCCGCGTCCTGCGCCTGCGCCTGAAGCTGAGCCTGAGGTTGTTGAGCCCGCTGAGGCTGAGCCTGAGGTGGCGGCTGTCGAGGCCCCTGAAGAGCCCTCCGAAGCTCCTGAAGCCTCCGAAACCTCCGAAGAGGAGGTTGTCGCGAAGCCGAGCCCGCGCGCGAAGGTCCGCGCGGCTGCCGAAGAGAAGCCGGACGACCTCGAAGAGGCCGAAGCCGAGGTCGCTTCCGATGAGGATTCGGACTCTTCGGAGACCAAGAAGCCGGGCTCCAGGCAGCTGATCCTGGCGGGTGCGCTGGTCGTCGTCGGACTGCTGCTGGCCGCGACCGCGGTGCTGTTCAAGATCCAGGCCGACGAGGTGTCCAGCTCGACGAACAACACCGCGCTGCTGGACGTCGCGAAGACCGCGCAGGTCAAGGACCAGGTCGCGAAGGCGACCGAGGCGCTGTTCTCGTACGACTACAACAACATCGCGAAGACCGAGTCCGCGGCGGGCGACCTGTTGGTCAACGACGAGGTGCGGGCGAAGTACAACCTGCTGATGGGCGAGGTCAAGCGGCTGGCCCCGCAGCAGAAGATGGTCGTGACCTGCAAGGTCACCCGCAGCGCCGTCATCCGGCTGGAAGGCGACCGGGCCGACGTGATGGTGTTCGTCGACCAGAGCTCGACGCGGGCCGACACGAACAAGACCACCGCCGGGAGCGCGCAGCTGCACTTGAACGCGGAGCTGCAGGGCGACAAGTGGAAGATCACGGCGATGAACACCTACGCCGCTCCGCCCAACCCGGCCGCCTCCTCGCCCCCGGCCTCCCCTGCCCCCTCGAAGTGACCCCGGATCGCGTTTAGCCCGCTAAACGCGATCCGGGCGCCGACCTGCGTTTAGCCCCCTAATCGCGATCCGGTCCGCGACGTGCGCCCTCTCGCGGCTTTCCGGCACTCCCGCCCCCGACCTGCGTTTAGCGGGCTAATCGTGACGCGTCCGCGCGCCGCTCGACCGGAGCTTGAAACTCGCCGTGCGCGCCTTCTTGGCCATCTTCCGGTCCGGATGGCTCGCGCCGACGACGCTCAGGAGTTCGAGCCGGTCCGGATGGCCGGAGGACGTCAGCAGGTCCACGACGTCGAAGCCGTCGTCCATGTCGGCGAGCTGATGGACGAACGCGCCGAGCGCGTTCATCGCCGCGTAGTGGTCGGCCATCCCGAGGATGACCTCATCGCGAGTGATCGTTTCCCGGTCGACCGCGCCACGTTCGGACAGCCACATCGCGGCGGCCGCGCCGGCCAGACCGCCTTCGGCTCGGATTCCCGCAGCGGTCTCGAGGCCGATCTCCCCGGTTTCCCCGAGCGCGATCAAGGCGAACAGTCGTTCTTCGGGAAGCCGTGCCGTGCGGAGGAACTCACTCGCCTCTGCTGCCGCGTCGGAGGGCGACCGGTGCCGGGTCCAGGCCTTCAGCTCCGCGTCGATGATCTCCGGCGCGGACTCGGCGAGGCGTGGGCTCAGCTCGCCGAGACTCTTCTCCGCCGCCTCACCGATGACCGGTGCGTCCATTCCGGCCTCGCGGAGCGCCCTGTTGATCGCCCAGACGGCGATCGGGGTGAGGCTGAGGACGTAAGGGGAGGGATCGGGTTTCCCGGTGATCTCGGCGATCAGCGCGAGCCCGGCCGGGTCCGCGGTGCTCTTCTCGATCGCGCCGAGCCGTTCCAGCAGATCCAGCGCGACGCTTGTCGCGTACCGCGTCGGCTCGTCCGGTGCCTGCCCGAGTTCGACGGCTTCGAAAAGAAGCTCGACCGGCACGGCGACCGGACCCGACCGGTAGAGCGTGAGTGAGATCGTCGCGACCAGCCCGGGGCGCAGCGCCTCAGCCTCGCCGATCGTCGAAAACAGCCGCTCCCAGAGCCGGAGAACGTCGTCGACGAGCGTCGAGTTCTCCTCGACGGGCACGTGCTTGCCGTCGATGACGCGGACCAGCCCGGACACCTCCGCCCACCGAGGGATCAGCGGATCGCCGGCGTCCGACCCGGCGACGTAGCCGCGGACCTCGCCGAGAAGGGGGCTCTGTTCCGCAGCCTTCCGCAGCTCAGCTTCCGGCCGCAAGAGGACCGGGGGCATCTCGGAACCGGCGTCCTGCTCCCACGTTTCGCTCACGCCCCCAGTCTGGCAGCGTCCGCCCGGCGCGCGTCGCGATTAGCCCGCTAAACGCAGGTGCGCCGCCCTGCCTGTGCGCCGCACCAGACGGCCCACCGGTCACAACGGTCACACGGGCCGAGTTCGTCCGAAGCGCCCCGCCGCGAGCCTGGCCCGACCCGGTGACCGTCCGGGAAGCCCTGCCGGCCGGATCGCGATTAGCCCGCTAAACGCAGGTCGGCGCCCCAACGCCGTCACCTGCGGGTACCGGGCGGTAACCAGGATGACCGTCCTGTGAAGCGCTCCGCCGGGAGCTACTTCCACGCTGCGCCAACCGGCGGGACCACCGCGCGGCATCTTGACTCAGAGCCCCTGTGGGGTCACGCTTACAGGCAACGGTGAGAACCGGCGGTGCCCTTGCGGGAGGGACGGTCCGGGGAGGCCGAGGAGAGGCATACCTGAAGACGTTGCGATGCAGGCTGGGCCCCATCGGGAGCGCCCCCTGGACAGACCGCGACGTTCGGGCTAGACTGCTTCTTTGCGCTGCCCTCTTTCAGGCTGCCCGGAGCCGGTAGTTAGGATAGTGGGCACACGGCACCCTTGACAGACCGCATCAGCTGTTGCTGACGCGGCTGCTCACCGCTCATTGTCCCCGGAAGGACGCATCTTGGCAGTCTCTCCCGCGAACCAGGCCACTGCTGCGACCACCTCGGCTGTATCTCGCTCGGAGTCCACGGGAATCCCGGGAGCCCCCAAGCGGGTCTCCTTCGCAAAGATTCGCGAGCCGCTCAGCACCCCGAACCTGCTCGACGTGCAGATCAGGTCCTTTGAATGGTTCACCGGCGACGAGGCGTGGTTCGAACGCCGCGTCGAAGAAGGTGAAGAAAACCCGGTCGGTGGCCTGGAAGAGGTCCTCAACGAGATCTCGCCGATCGAAGACTTCTCCGGATCCATGTCGCTGTCCTTCTCCGACCCGCGCTTCGACGAGGTCAAGGCCTCCGTCGAGGAGTGCAAGGACAAGGACATGACGTACGCGGCCCCGCTGTTCGTGACCGCCGAGTTCGTGAACAACAACACCGGCGAGATCAAGAGCCAGACGGTCTTCATGGGCGACTTCCCGGTGATGACCGACAAGGGCACCTTCGTCATCAACGGCACCGAGCGTGTCGTCGTGTCCCAGCTGGTCCGTTCGCCGGGTGTGTACTTCGACACCAGCGTCGACAAGACCACCGACAAGGACGTCTTCAACGTCCGCGTCATCCCGAGCCGGGGTGCCTGGCTCGAGTTCGACGTCGACAAGCGCGACACCGTCGGCGTCCGCATCGACCGCAAGCGCCGCCAGCCGGTCACCGTGCTGCTGAAGGCGCTCGGCTGGACCACCGAGGCGATCCGCGAGCGTTTCTCCTTCTCCGAGACGCTGCTCGCCACCCTCGAGAAGGACCACACCGCCGGCACCGACGAGGCGCTGCTCGACATCTACCGCAAGCTGCGCCCGGGCGAACCGCCCACCAAGGAGAGCGCGCAGACGCTGCTGGAGAACCTGTTCTTCAAGCCGAAGCGCTACGACCTGGCCAAGGTCGGCCGGTACAAGCTGAACAAGAAGCTCGGCCTGACCACGCCGTACGACACCGGGACGCTGACCGAAGAGGACATCGTCTCGACGATCGAGTACCTGGTCCGCCTGCACGCCGGCGAGGACAAGGCGACCGTCGGCGACCAGGTCATCCCGGTCGAGACCGACGACATCGACCACTTCGGCAACCGTCGTCTCCGCACCGTCGGCGAGCTCATCCAGAACCAGATCCGCGTGGGTCTGTCCCGGATGGAGCGCGTCGTCCGCGAGCGGATGACCACCCAGGACGTCGAGGCGATCACGCCGCAGACCCTGATCAACATCCGTCCCGTCGTGGCGGCGATCAAGGAGTTCTTCGGTACTTCGCAGTTGTCGCAGTTCATGGACCAGAACAACCCGCTGTCGGGGCTGACGCACAAGCGTCGTCTGTCCGCCCTCGGCCCGGGTGGTCTGTCGCGTGAGCGCGCCGGCATGGAGGTCCGTGACGTCCACCCGTCGCACTACGGCCGCATGTGCCCGATCGAGACGCCGGAAGGCCCGAACATCGGCCTGATCGGTTCGCTCTGCTCGTACGCGCGGGTCAACCCGTTCGGTTTCATCGAGACCCCGTACCGCAAGGTCGTCGAGGGCCGTGTCACCGACCAGGTCGACTACCTCACCGCGGACGAGGAAGACCGCTACGTGAAGGCGCAGGCGAACGCGCCGATCTCGGAAGACGGCACCTTCGTCGAAGACCGCGTCCTGGTCCGTAAGAAGGGTGGCGAGGTCGAGCTGATCGACCCGCTGGACGTGGACTACATGGACGTCTCGCCGCGGCAGATGGTCTCGGTCGCGACGGCGATGATCCCGTTCCTCGAGCACGACGACGCGAACCGCGCGCTCATGGGCGCGAACATGCAGCGTCAGGCCGTGCCGCTGCTCCGCAACCAGGCGCCGTACGTCGGCACCGGTGTGGAGCTGCGCGCCGCGGTGGACGCCGGTGACGTGCTCGTCGCCGAGCAGTCCGGTGTCGTCGAGGAGCTCTCGGCCGACCTGATCACGATCATGCACGACGACGGCACGCGGAAGAGCTACGGACTGTACAAGTTCCGCCGCTCGAACCACGGCACCTGCTTCAACCACCGCCCGATCGTCAACGAGGGCGACCGGGTCGAGCAGGGTCAGGTCATCGCCGACGGCCCGTCCACCGAGAACGGTGAGATGGCGCTCGGCAAGAACCTGCTCGTCGCGGTCATGCCGTGGGAGGGCCACAACTACGAGGACGCGATCATCCTCTCCGAGCGCCTGGTGCAGGACGACGTGCTCACGTCGATCCACATCGAGGAGCACGAGATCGACGCCCGCGACACCAAGCTGGGCGCCGAGGAGATCACCCGGGACATCCCGAACGTCTCCGAGGAGGTCCTCGCCGACCTCGACGAGCGCGGCATCATCCGCATCGGTGCCGAGGTCCGCGACGGCGACATCCTGGTCGGCAAGGTCACGCCCAAGGGCGAGACCGAGCTGACCCCGGAGGAGCGCCTGCTCCGCGCGATCTTCGGTGAGAAGGCCCGTGAGGTCCGCGACACCTCGCTGAAGGTGCCGCACGGTGAGACCGGCAAGGTCATCGGCATCCGCGTGTTCTCGCGCGAGGACGACGACGAGCTGCCCCCTGGCGTCAATGAACTGGTCCGCGTCTACGTGGCCCAGAAGCGGAAGATCCAGCCGGGCGACAAGCTCGCCGGCCGCCACGGGAACAAGGGTGTCATCGGCAAGATCCTCCCCGCCGAGGACATGCCGTTCATGGAGGACGGCACGCCCGTCGACATCATCCTGAACACCCACGGTGTCCCGCGTCGTATGAACATCGGTCAGGTCCTGGAGCTTCACCTGGGCTGGCTGGCGTCGCAGGGGTGGAAGATCGAGGGCAACCCGGACTGGGCGAAGAACCTCAACGAGGAGCTCTACGACGTCGACCCCGGCACGAACACCGCGACCCCGGTGTTCGACGGCGCCAAGGAAGAGGAGCTCACCGGGCTGCTCGGCGCGACCAAGCCGAACCGCGACGGCGAGCGCATGGTCAAGCAGAACGGCAAGGCCACGCTGCTGGACGGCCGCTCCGGCGAGCCGTTCCCGTACCCGGTCTCGGTCGGCTACATGTACATCCTGAAGCTGCACCACCTGGTCGACGACAAGATCCACGCCCGGTCCACCGGCCCGTACTCGATGATCACGCAGCAGCCGCTGGGTGGTAAGGCGCAGTTCGGTGGCCAGCGGTTCGGCGAGATGGAGTGCTGGGCGATGCAGGCGTACGGCGCCGCATACACCCTGCAGGAGCTCCTGACGATCAAGTCGGACGACGTGGTCGGCCGCGTCAAGGTGTACGAGGCCATCGTCAAGGGGGAGAACATCCCCGAGCCGGGTATCCCCGAGTCGTTCAAGGTGCTCCTGAAGGAGCTCCAGTCGCTCTGCCTCAACGTCGAGGTGCTGTCGAGCGACGGCGCCGCGATCGAGATGCGCGACTCCGACGACGAGGACCTCGAGCGCGCCGCGGCCAACCTCGGCATCAACCTGTCCCGCAACGAGTCGCCCTCGGTGGACGACGTCGTGCACTGATTCGCGATGAGGCGGGAGCCTGCCTCCCGTGGGCTCCCGCCTCCGCTCGCCAACTCCTCTAGTCGCATCAACCCCAAGGGGATGTAAAGACGTGCTGGACGTCAACTTCTTCGATGAGCTCCGCATCGGTCTCGCCACCGCCGACGACATTCGTCAGTGGTCCTTCGGCGAGGTGAAGAAGCCGGAGACCATCAACTACCGGACGCTCAAGCCCGAGAAGGACGGCCTCTTCTGCGAGAAGATCTTCGGCCCGACCCGGGACTGGGAGTGCTACTGCGGTAAGTACAAGCGGGTCCGCTTCAAGGGCATCATCTGCGAGCGCTGTGGCGTCGAGGTCACCCGCGCCAAGGTGCGTCGTGAGCGGATGGGCCACATCGAGCTGGCCGCTCCCGTCACCCACATCTGGTACTTCAAGGGTGTTCCCTCCCGCCTGGGCTACCTGCTCGACCTGGCGCCGAAGGACCTCGAGAAGATCATCTACTTCGCGGCCTACGTGATCACTGGTGTGAACACCGAGCTGCGGCACAACGACCTGCCGACCCTCGAGAACGAGATCGGTGTCGAGCGCAAGAACCTCGAGACCAAGCGTGACGCGGACATCGAGGCACGGGCGCAGAAGCTGGAAGCCGACCTGGCCGAGCTGGAGGCGGAGGGCGCCAAGTCCGACGTCCGCCGCAAGGTCAAGGAAGGCGGCGAGCGCGAGATGCGTCAGCTGCGTGACCGCGCCGGTCGCGAGCTGGACCGTCTCGAGGAGGTCTGGACGACCTTCACGAAGCTCGACACCCGTCAGCTGATCGCCGACGAGCTGCTCTACCGCGAGCTCGTCGACCGCTACGGCGAGTACTTCACCGGCGGCATGGGCGCGGAGGCCATCCAGAAGCTGGCCACCGAGTTCGACGTCGCCGCGGAGGCCGAGAGCCTGCGCGACACCATCCGTAACGGCAAGGGGCAGAAGAAGCTCCGCGCGCTGAAGCGGCTCAAGGTCGTCGCGGCCTTCCAGGCCACCGGCAACGACCCGCGCGGCATGGTGCTCGACGCCGTCCCGGTGATCCCGCCGGACCTGCGCCCGATGGTCCAGCTCGACGGTGGCCGGTTCGCCACCTCCGACCTGAACGACCTCTACCGCCGGGTCATCAACCGGAACAACCGGTTGAAGCGGCTGATCGACCTCGGCGCGCCCGAGATCATCGTCAACAACGAGAAGCGGATGCTGCAGGAGGCCGTCGACGCGCTGTTCGACAACGGCCGCCGCGGCCGCCCGGTCACCGGTCCCGGTAACCGCCCGCTGAAGTCGCTGTCCGACCTGCTCAAGGGCAAGCAGGGCCGGTTCCGTCAGAACCTGCTCGGCAAGCGTGTCGACTACTCCGGCCGTTCGGTCATCATCGTCGGTCCGCAGCTGAAGCTGCACCAGTGCGGTCTGCCGAAGGACATGGCGCTCGAGCTGTTCAAGCCGTTCGTCATGAAGCGGCTGGTCGACCTGAACCACGCGCAGAACATCAAGTCCGCCAAGCGGATGGTGGAGCGGTCGCGGCCGCAGGTGTGGGACGTGCTCGAAGAGGTCATCACCGGCCACCCGGTGATGCTGAACCGTGCGCCGACCCTGCACCGCCTCGGTATCCAGGCCTTCGAGCCGCAGCTGGTCGAAGGCAAGGCCATCCAGCTGCACCCGCTGGTCTGTGAAGCGTTCAACGCGGACTTCGACGGTGACCAGATGGCCGTGCACCTCCCGCTGTCCGCGGAGGCGCAGGCCGAGGCCCGCATCCTGATGCTGTCGGCGAACAACATCCTTTCGCCGGCGTCGGGCCGTCCGCTCGCCATGCCGCGTCTGGACATGGTGACGGGTCTGTTCCACCTGACCCGCCTGACCGAGACCGCCGAGGGCGCGGGCAACGCGTACTCGTCGCCCGCCGAGGCGATCATGGCGTTCGACCGCAAGGCGCTGAGCCTGCACGCCCCGGTCAAGATCCGCATCACCGACCGTCAGCCCGCCAAGGCCGACGAAGCGGCGCTCGCGGAGAAGGGCTGGGAGCCGGGCAAGGCGTGGCTGGCCGAGACGACCCTGGGCCGCGTCCTGTTCAACGAGCTGCTGCCGGCGGACTACCCGTTCATCAACGAGCCGATGCCGAAGAAGCGTCAGGCCGCGATCGTGAACGACCTCGCCGAGCGCTACTCGATGACCCAGGTCGCGCAGACCCTGGACCGCCTGAAGGACGCCGGTTTCTACTGGGCGACCCGTTCGGGTGTCACGGTCGCCATTTCCGACGTCCTCGTCCCGACCGGCAAGAAGGCCATTCTGGACGAGTACGAAGGCAAGGCCGACCAGGTCGAGAAGCGGTACCAGCGTGGTCAGCTGTCGCACGCCGAGCGCAACAACGAGCTCGTCAAGGTGTGGACGCAGGCCACCGAAGAGGTCCACAAGATCATGGAGACGGCGCTGCCGGACGACAACCCGATCGCGATGATCGTGAAGTCGGGCGCGGCGGGCAACATGACGCAGGTCCGGTCGCTGGCCGGTATGCGTGGTCTGGTGTCGAACCCGAAGGGTGAGTACATCCCGCGTCCGATCAAGGCCAACTTCCGTGAAGGCCTGTCGGTGGCGGAGTACTTCATCGCGACGCACGGTGCCCGTAAGGGTCTGGCGGACACGGCGCTTCGTACCGCAGACTCGGGTTACCTGACCCGTCGTCTGGTGGACGTGTCGCAGGACGTCATCGTCCGCGAGGTCGACTGTGGCACCACCCGCGGTATCAACATGCCGATCGGCGAGGACATCGGCGACGGCAAGGTCCTGCGCGACCAGCACGTCGAGACCAGCGTGTACGCGCGGAACCTGGCGACCGACGCGGTCGACGCCAAGGGCAACGTCGTGCTCAACGCCGGTGACGACATCGGTGACCCGGCGATCGACAAGCTCATCTCGAGCGGGATCTCCAAGGTCAAGGTGCGTTCGGTGCTGACCTGCGAGTCGGCCGTCGGTATCTGCGCCACCTGCTACGGCCGGTCCATGGCGACCGGTCAGCTCGTCGACGTCGGCGAGGCCGTGGGTATCGTCGCGGCCCAGTCGATCGGTGAGCCGGGTACGCAGCTGACGATGCGTACGTTCCACCAGGGTGGTGTCGCCGGTGACGACATCACGACCGGTCTGCCCCGTGTCCAGGAGCTGTTCGAGGCCCGGGTCCCGAAGGGCAAGGCGCCGATCGCCGACGTCGATGGCCGCGTGCGCATCGAGGAGAGCGAGCGGTTCTGGAAGATCACGCTGATCCCGGACGACGGCAGCGAAGAGATCGTCTTCGACAAGCTGTCCAAGCGTCAGCGGCTCGCGAACACCCCGAACGGCCCGCTGGGCGACGGTGACCGCGTCGCGGTCGGCCAGCAGCTGCTCGAAGGCACGCCGGACCCGCACGAGGTCCTGCGGGTCATGGGGCCGCGCGAGGCGCAGATGCACCTGGTGGACGAGGTCCAGAAGGTGTACCGGGCGCAGGGTGTGTCGATCCACGACAAGCACATCGAGGTCATCGTGCGGCAGATGCTGCGCCGCGTGACGATCATCGACTCCGGTGCCACGGACTTCCTGCCGGGCGAGCTGCCCGAGCGGACCAAGTTCGAGGCGAAGAACCGGGCGTCGGTCGCCGAAGGCGGCGAGCCCGCCTCGGGTCGCCCGGTGCTGATGGGGATCACGAAGGCCTCGCTGACCACGGACTCGTGGCTGTCGGCGGCCTCGTTCCAGGAGACCACGCGTGTCCTGACCGACGCGGCCATCAACGGCCGCTCGGACAAGCTCGTGGGCCTCAAGGAGAACGTGATCATCGGTAAGCTGATCCCGGCCGGTACCGGGATCAACAAGTACCGCAACATCCAGGTGCAGCCGACCGAGGAGGCACGGGTCGCCGCTTACGCGATCCCGTCCTACGACGACGGCTACTACACCCCGGATGTGTTCGGCTCCACGCCGGGCGCCGCGGTGCCGCTGGACGACTACGACTTCGGCCGCGACTTCCGCTGACCGAAGCGAAATCCACGAGAAGGGCCCCCGCCGATCCGGCGGGGGCCCTTCCCGTTTCCCGGAATGTTCCAGTTTGAGTCCACCTCACCCGAAACGGGTACGAACCCTTCACCGATCTCGCTAATGTGACCGGGTTCTACGCGGTTCGGGGGCTCTGCGCATGTCCAACGGGTATTCAGGGGTGACTCTGCGTGAACAATTCACCTGGGGTGAGATCCATCGCGCGTACCGCGGGGGTCTATCTCGCGACGATCGCCGCCGGCGCGGCCCTGACCGGCGTGTTCGCCGCGCCCGCGCTGGCGGATCCGGAGCCTTCGGCCCCACCCTCCAGTGCGCCGGCGACGTCCGAAGCGTCGAGTAGCACTCCGGCCCCGACACCCAGCGCGCCGCCGGTCGAGAGTTCTTCACCCGCGGCGCCGAAGCCGCAGGCCGAGCGAGCGGAGGTCGAAGCTTCGGTCACGTTCGAGAAGTCGTCTTATCGGATCGACGAAGACGTCCGTTTCACCTTCAAGGTCAAGAACGTCGGTAAAACCCGCGTGGACGGCCTCCAACTGCACTATTTCTTCAGTGATCCGGGTGCGCTTTCGATCCCCTACGAGCCGGGTTGGGGGAAGCTGGGGCGCTCGCCGGGCGTGCCCCTTGAGCTGGGGGAGACCATCGAGATACCCGTCACCGGGCAGGTGGGAGACCTCGAGAGTGACTTCGTGAGCGTCCGAGGTTTCCTTTATGACAAGTCCTCGTTGAGCGTCGGCGAGTTCAAGTCCAGTGTCCCCGTCACGAAGGTCGCCGGCCGGGTGGCGGGTGTCGTGTTCGGCGACAAGAACGGCAACGGCAAGCTCGATGACGGCGAACAGCTGGCCGGTGTCCCGCTCACCCTGCGGTACACCGCCGGTGCCAAGGAGTACAAGGCCA
This sequence comes from Amycolatopsis sp. NPDC057786, assembly GCF_042797905.1. NCBI lineage: Bacteria > Bacillati > Actinomycetota > Actinomycetes > Pseudonocardiales > Pseudonocardiaceae > Amycolatopsis > Amycolatopsis sp. NPDC057786. Next base: position 42,827 of record NZ_JBHVKW010000001.1, on the reverse strand, counting down.
CCAGTGACGCCGACGGGAAGATCGATTTCGGGGACGTCCCGGCGGTCGAATATCTCCTCAGCAGTGGCGGTGATCCGATCAAGGGCTGGCTGTTCCCGCTGAAGACCGTTCGGGCCGGTGTGGACGCCAAGGATTTGCCCATCCGTGGAGTGCGGCCGTTGAACGGCGAGCTGAAAGCGTCGGTGTCCTTCACCAAGGACACCTACAAGACCGGCGAGCTCGCCCATGTCACGGTGAACCTGACGAACTATGGCCCCCTCCCACTCATCGGCATCGTCGCCGGCTGCAATCGCGCCGGGGTGGACTACGCCCTGAAGGGGGGTCCCGGCTGGGGAGACCTCGCGTACTTCGCAGGGGCGACGATCGCCCCTGGCCAGACCCGCTCCTTCGACGTGACCGAGAAGGTCCCGGACGCCGCGCTGAACCATGGCCGCGTCTCGGTGGCTTGTGACTTCGGCTATACCGACGTCGGCATCAACGGCAACCCGGTCGCGACCGACGAAGCCGCGGTGCCGGGCGGGATCGCCACCCTCGCGGGCCAGGTGGTCCGCAACGCCGATCCGGACAAGCCGGAGGGAGGGCTCGCCGGAGTCAAGGTCGTACTCGCCTCCGACGGCGACTGCCCGACCATCGTCGAGACGATGACCGACGCGGAGGGGCACTTCAAGATCAGCAACGTCGTGCCAGGGCCGAAGTACCGACTGTTCTTCGCCCCGCCGCAGGGTTGGCGGATCATGCAGGACAACCCGAAGTCGATCTACGTCGTCGGTCCGGCGGACAACCCTGCCCGGCTGCGTGTCGAAGCCGGGCACGGCGAGGAACCGCCGCCCACCTTGCCCACCCGGCGTCCTGGCTGTGACGCGTCCGGAACCGTCACACCGGCCCCCGGCGCGTCCGGTAACCAGGCTTCCGGCGGCGCAACGGGGCTGGCCCGCACCGGTGCCGACGTCCTCGGCCTCGGCGCCCTCGCCCTGGCCACCCTCGTACTCGGCGGGGGCCTGGTCTTCATCTCGCGCCGCCGCCAGGCCGACTGACCTGCGTTTAGCCCCCTAATCGCGATCTGCCACCTGCCCGCGCCCGATGCCACCGGACCGCGTTTAGCCCGCTAAACGCGATCCGGCGGCACTTGCGTTTAGCGGGCTAATCGCGATCCGGTAGGAGGGGCCGCAGGTCAGGAGGGTCGCGAGGGGGCACCACGGTCCGGCGAGTGCGGGGGCGGCCGCCGCGAGTGTGTCCGTTCGTCTGGCCTCGCTGGGGACCGGCGGGACGCGGGAGGGTGTCGAAGCAGTTGTGCCCGGTGCCGCATGTCGCACAAGGGAGACCGGCAGAGTTCCCAGAAAGTGTAACGAACACATAACGACACGGTTCGGGTCGGACGCGGGTTACTGGTCCGTTGTGACCTGCGGTAGTGCCGCCAGGTGGCGTAATTCCCAATGCTCGGAAAACGGCCACCCGTTCGGGTCAATGGGCCATCCGCATCGTGGGAAATTCACCCCGCCGGGGCACGTCCCATTCTTTGATCGCGAGATTGACACTCCAGCGGCCTCACACGAGTATTTCGCCCATGCAATCCCCAGTCGCCTTGGTGTGGCGCCGGCACGTTGACTTGCGGCAGCAGGCAAGCGCGCTGTGTATGGATTCCTGACCTATTCCGGGTTGGTCGCGCCGTAGGCGAATCCGCGTATCCGAAACGGATGCGCCCGTTGTTCGCGCGCTGACACTTTCCGCTGTGCCGCAACGGTTCCCCGCTGGAACCGGCGGTTGTTTGCTTTCCCTTTGATCCGCGCCGGTGACGCCTGCGCGAAAAGGGAGAGGTGTGCCAATTGTCTGGCGCTTCGGTAGCGAAAAACAGGGAGAAAGAATGCTATCCAACTCGCCAAAGTGGCGAAAAGTGGTGATCGGTGCCTTGGCGGCGGCGCTCGCCGTGGGCACGGTGACCTATACCGGCTCCACGACGAGCGCCTACGCCGACGTCCAGGTCGTCAAGGACGCGAAGAAGGCGGCCGACGGCAAGGAGTACTGGGTCCAGAACCACCTGGTGTCCAAGGACGTCGCGGCGTCCCGGAGCGCGGACGGCAAGCGCAAGAAGTGGCTGCTCGTCTGGGCCGGTGACGAGAACATCGCCGACACCCTGGTCAAGGACGTCAAGAACCTGCCGGGTTCGCTCGGCGGTGGTCTGAACAAGATCAAGAACGCGTTGCCCGGTCCGGACTTCCTCGCCGTGATCGACGCGACGCAGGGTTCCCAGACGTACGGCAAGGTCGTCAACACCGCCACCGTCGGACCGCTCGTCGAGAACGAGCCGCACCACATGCAGTATGTGTGGCACAAGGGAGACACGATCTACGCCGGCGCGCTGTTCGCCGCCGCGACGTACGCCTTCGACGTCTCCGCGTTGCCGCAACTGAAGCTCAAGGGCGTCAGTCTTCCCACGCAGACCCTCGGCGGCTCCGTGCCGGACGCGTACTGGGTGCTCAAGGACGGCACCGCCTACGGCACCTACATGGGTGGCCCGGTCGTGCCCGGCCCGCACACTTACGCCAACGGTTCCACGGTGGTGGGCAACGGTTTCGCCGGTAGTCCCGGCGAGGTCGTCCGCTTCGACCAGAACGCGCAGGTGCTCTCGGAGTCCCCGGCGGCCACACCGCAGGGCGACAACAGGAAGCTGTGCGACAACCTCCCGCAGCTGGACAAACCGACCTGCGCCAACCCGCACGGCATCCAGGCCCGTGAGGACCTCAACACCCTGGTCACCAGTGACTACGCCGAGCCGCGCAACATCATCCTCGATCCGGTGAAGCAGCCGTCGCCGTATCTGCGGCGGCCGACCGTCCGCACGTGGGACATCTCCGACCGCAACAAGCCGAAGCTCAAGGCGGTCTCGTACCTGCCGGACGGTCCGAGGGCCGATCCCGCGGACCCGCTGCACGCGGAAAGCCGCGCGGTCATGGAGACCACGGTGACCAACCTGCCGGGTCACAAGGGCGCCTTCGCTCAGACCATGCAGGGCGGCGCGGTGTTCTACACGCCGGACATCACCGCCAAGGAACCGCACTGGATCCAGGTGTTCGACGACGGCGCCGCCAACAAGGCGATCCACCCGAACAACGACTCCAACGGCGGCGGCTCCAACGGCGGCTGGATCCAGACCAGCCCCGACGACAAGTACCTCTATCGCGCGATCACGGGACGCTCCAAGGGCGCCCTCGGCCCGCACGACCCCGGCACCACCGGCGGCGTGTACGTCCTCGACATCCAGAAACTGGTCGCCGCGGGCGACAAGGTCGAGAACATCAAGGGCCGGATCGACACGAAGGAGAAGTCCCAGCAGGGCGGTGGCGGCGACCTGCCGACCGTCGTCGGCGCGGCGCCGATCAACCCGGGTACGCCCGGCGGCGGCCCGCACTGGGGCGCGTACGACAACTTCGTACTCGGCGACGACGGCTACTACCACGAAACCGACAAACCGCAGCACCTCGCGGTGTCGAACTACTTCGTCGCACGGTCCGGTTTGGACGGTGACCACAAGGTGAACCTGCTGAACCTCGGCGAGGACGGGAAGGTCGCGGTCGACCAGAACTTCCGGGACGAGTTCACCGGACAGGTCGGGATCAACTTCAACCGGAAGACCTGGCCGCACGGGTCCTTCGGCAACGCCAAACCGCACTCCGAACTGTTCGTCGTGGCGGACGCGGATCTCAAGTAACCCTGCTCGGCGCGGAAGGTCGTGGGTGGCGGGCGCACTCCGCCACCCACGGCTCCGCCGATCTGCTCGGAGAAGGTCTCCATGGATCACCACGTCATCCCGGCGAGCTCGGGTTCGGCCGGCGTCGGCATCGCCCTCGTCCTGCTCCGGCTCGGCCTTCTGCTGGCGACCGCTTTCCTCGCGGGCACAGGGATCCTGCGCCCACTGGTGGGTGAGCTGCCCCGACGGCTTCGGCTCACCATCGCCACCCTCGGCGTAGTTTCCGCCCTGCTGGCCGCAGTTTCCGCCTTCGCGACCGACGTCAACGTCATCGCGCTGATCGTGCATCTCCTGCTGGCACTGACGATTCCCGTCCTGATCCGGTGGCCGTCGGCGGGCCGCTGGGCGGCCCTCGCACTCGCCGCCTTGGTGGTGCTCGAAACCTCGCTCGGCCGGACAGGCGTCGAATTCGCCATCGACACCGTCTACGTCGCGGCCGCGGCCTTGTGGTTCGGCGTCACCGTGCTCTCCGCCTGGGTTCCCGCGGAGCAGTGGCGCCAGACGGACTTCCGGCTCGGCCCGCTTTCCTTGACACTGGGCGGGCTTCTTGTCGTCGCGGGAGCGGTCCAGCTGTTCACCTCCGGGCTGGGTTTCGATCGCAGGATCTACGGGACGCTCTTCGGCCTCACGTTGCTGGTGACCGCGGTGCTGCCGGCCATCGCCGGTTTCTTCGTCTCCCGCAACGATTCCACGCGTGTATACCGGTTCGGCGCGGCCGCTGTGGCCGTCGGCTTCGTTGCCTGGAGCGCCCTCGCGGCCATTCCCAAACCGCCCGAGCTCCCGGTTCCCGGTGTCGCGCTGCTCGCCGACGCCGCCCTCGGTGAACAGCGATTCCCCGTACTGGTGAGCCCGCAGCGGCCCGGCAAGAACCTCGTCCATTTCCCCGCGAGCGCGGGAGGAGACCTGTCCGCCGGAATCGAGGGCGGCCTGATCGGCAAGGCCACCGTGCGGCCCGGCGCCGAGGGCACCTGGGCCGAGGTCGACCTGCCGAAGGGGCGTAGCGACCTGGTCATCAGCCGCGGTGAGGAAAAGACGTCGATCGAGGTCGACGCCGGGGAGGAGCCAGGCCCCGCCATCGAGGACGCGGACGCGCCCGAGTGCGCTTCGGCGGCGCTGGGCGGCCTGATCGCCGACCGCCGCGAAGTTCTCACCTCCTGCCCGGCGGACGCGCTTTCGAGTGACGACAGCGGTTCTCTCGTCAAACTCGTCGAATTCCTCGCCGGGCGCAAGCCTTCCGCGCTCACTCTTGTCGAGGACACCTCGCCGCGTAGCGTGGCCGCCGCGAAACTGGTCCGCGAGACCGCCGCGCGTACCGGTCTGCCGGTACAGACCGAAGCGGGTCCGAACACCGCGCTGGTCGTCGTGTCCGGCTGGGCGGACGGTTACACGGCGATGACCCGCGCGGCCGAGTCCCAGCGGCTCAAGCCGACCCATCAATACGGCCTGTACCTGGCGCCCTGGCTGCTGAACGGGCCGATCGTCAACTCCGTCGCGAGTTCTTCGGTGCCACTGAGGTTCGACCCGCGCGAGCAGGTCGCCGTGAGTTTCGCCGTCGCGGCGGGCAACGCCTTCGGCGGCGAAAGTCCCACGCTCGGCGGTTTCCGGAGCTGGCTGGGCGACCAGGGGAGGTCGATCAATGGCGACGTCCAGATCTTCGCGGCGGCCCAGGTCAACGCGATGCCGATGTACCCGGGCGAACCGCACGCCGTCGGGATGGTCGCCGACCGGAACTACGCGGGGCAATGGATCCCCGACGGCACGATCGTGCCGGTCAGCTCGGTACTGCGGTGAAGTTCGATTTCAACGAAAGAATGGGAGAAGAAATGAAGCGAATCGCGGCCCGTGTGCTGCTGCCGCTCGCCGTCGCGAGCGCGCTGTCCGGACTCGCCGGCGGGGTCGCCGCGGCCGACCCGCTGCCGGGGCTGCCCACCGGCGGCGGCGACCCGGCGGTCTGGCTGATCCCCGGCCTCGACCTCGGCGGACTGCTCGGATCGACTGTCCCCGTGCCCACCGACCTCCTCGCCCCGATCTACGGGATCATCACGCCCATTTCGTAAAACCGTTATCAGCAAAGGAGAATCTCATGAAGAAGACCTTCGGCCGCGCGGTCGCCGGTGCCGCGCTCGCCGGCCTCGTCGTGCTCGGCTCGGCCGCTCCGGCGCTCGCCGCGCAGGACACCCCGAACGACGTCGTGGTCGTCGACGAACCCGACACGAGCGACCTCAACAACATTTGGACGTTCGCGCCGCTCGGCGTCCCGGTGCTGGGCCTCGTCCAGTCCCTCAACGGTGTCCCCGGCCGGCTGCTGCCGTCCTGACTTCCGCGGCGGCGCGGCTCTCGGGCCGCGCCGCCGCTTCGGCGAGGAGGACCGATGGCCGACAGACACCTGATCGGGCGGATCGCCATCGCGGGGATCGTGGTGGCCGCGCTCGCGACCTGTGTGGTGCTGCTCAACGGCGGCGAGGAGCCGCGAGCCGAGACCGTGGCCGTGGTCGGCGAGCCTGCCGAGGCCGCGCCGTCGCGGGGGCCGGACCGCACGATCACGCGGACGCTCAGCCGGCCGCAGCCGGTATCGAACGACTGGCGGATCACCTACGAGCTGGCCGGGACGGGGACCGCGACCGTGGTCTACGACTCGAACGGGCTGGGGCTCGTGCACCAGGAGCTGCAGGTGGCGCTGCCGTGGCGCAAGGAGCTCACGTGGAAGAACACCGGCACCCCGCCGACCGTCCAGCTGATGGGGCAGGGCGAGGGCGCCGTCGAATGCCGGGTGGCCGTGGGCGGCGCCGTCGTCGCCTCGGAGAAGTCGCCCCCCCCGGTGAGGTCGCCACCTGCGCCGGCCGCCTCGCCCCCTCCTGACCACCGCGCCGACCTGCGTTTAGCCCGCTAATCGCGATCTGGTGGCGGAGCGAAAACCGGTGGCCAGGATGGGCAGAATGTACCCATGACCTGGAGCTTCGAAGTCACCCCTGTCGATCACCCGGACGCCGCCCAGCTGCTGCGCGAGTACTTGGACGAGATCGCGTCGCGCTACTACGAGCGCCAGGTCACCGAAGAGGAACTCGACGACTTGCTCAAGGAGCACCACAGCCGGGACCTGGTCCCGCCGACCGGCACCTTCCTGCTCGCGTGGCGCGACGGGGTGCTCGCCGGTTGCGCCGGGCTGCGAGTCGCGGCCCCCGGCATCACCGAACTCACTCGCGTCTTCCTGCGGAAGTCCGAGCGCGGCAAGGGCGGCGCGGCGCTGCTCGTGGCCGCCGCCGAAGACGTCGCTCGCGGCCTCGGAGCCACGCTGATCCGCCTCGACACCCGCGACGACCTCGTCGAGGCGAGGGCGTTGTACGCACGCCTCGGCTACGAGACGGTCGAACCCTTCAACGACGAGCCCTTCGCGCACCACTACTTCGCGAAGTCCCTGGCCCCGGCCGTGCCGGATCGCGTTTAGCCCGCTAAACGCGACGCGGGCGCGGGGCGAAGGTCGCCTTGGCGAGGAGGGCACCGGCGAGGACGGGGGTGAGCCCGATCAGCAGCAGGAAGACGCCGGTGTCCTTGCCCTCGATCAGCGGATGCCACCACAGCGGCGTCACGGCGATGTCGACCACGTCACCCCGCTCCGGGAACGTCCCGAAGGACATCCACCGCAGATCCTTGACCTCGTGCGTCTCACCGTCGAGTTCGTAGGTGCCGTCCACCAGGTTGCCGTTGCCGCAGCTGGTGCAGCTCGACGTGCTCGCCTCCGCCCGCAGCGTCGCGGTCACGGTGAGCCGCGCCTCGGGCGCGAGCCCGGTCAGCGCGGTCAGCGAGTTCACCGCGAGCGCCAGCCCCGGCAGCACCAGCGCGAGCGCGACGACCGTGCGCGCCACGAGCGACAGCGTCGACAGCGGCTGGCGTCCGGCCGTTTCCCGGCGCCGGTTCAGCGGACCGCGGAGCCCGGCCAGCGGCCCTCGCCGTCCGCCGAGCCAGCCGGCCTCGCTGGTGTCGGACGCGGCCGCCACCGAACGAAAGCCCCCGTCTTCCCAGTCCACTTCGGACGCCAGGACGGCCAGACGGCGCGAGTCGGCGAACATCATCTCTTCGGTCAGCGTCCCGGCTTCGGAGGTCCACAGTGAACCGCCGTGGAAGGCGACCTCGCGAACCCGGAACCATGGATCGCCTTCGAACAGCGCGCGGACGCCGGGGGAGAGCAGAGCCTCGGCGAACTCCGGGTCGGACGTCGTCACGGTGAACCGGCGGTCGAACTCCGTGCCGGTCTCGAACCGCCGCAGCAGGGCATCCGGCTTCGGCGCCCCGACCGTGTTCCGCGTGATGCGGGCGTCCTCCAACGGCGTGAACCGCTCCGGCTCGAAAGCACCCGTCGCGGGGGTGATGACGACCGACGGCACGACCGGCGTCCGAAGCTGGATCAGGGCATACGTCCCATCGGTCAGGTCAGCTGTCCTGGCGAGGTCCGGGAAGTCCGCCGAACCACCGAGCCGGTACTCGACCCCGAGCAGCCGGTGCCCGTTGTGGTCGAACTCGACCGCGGTCACCACCGACTCGGGTGACGCGTGGGTGACGGCGATCCCCCGCGAGGGGAGTACGCCGAAGGTCGGCTCACCGGACCCGTCGAGTCTGCCGATCCACGTCTTCTGCCGATACCCTCGCCAGGCCGCCAGCGCCGCGATGACCAGTGGGAACGCGAACCACAGCCAGCCAGGCACCGCACTGCCGGACCCCGCCGAGAGCCAGTACAGCGACGTCTCGGAGACGAGGATCCCGCAGAGCGCGTAACTGACGGCGGCCGCGGTGGGCCGCCGTCCGTCGAAGCGCCCGCCGAGCAGCAACAGCGCCAGGGCCAGGGTGTATCCACCGGCGATGAGCCACGGCCCGGCCAGCTGATCGTCCATCGGGCGACCCTACTGGTCCATGTCGAGGTTCTCGCGCGTCTCCTCATCGCTGTGGCGCCCGCCGGTGCGGCCGTACTCCTGCCCGGCCGTGATGTTCTTGGTGTTGTCGATGACCTTGTTCGCGACGTCGAAGGCCGCCTTGCCCTGATACGCCGAACCCTTCGCCAGGTCGGCGGGATTGACCCCGACCACCTGCTTGATCGCCTGGTTCGGCACACCCTTGAGGACGTCCTTCGCGGCGTCGCCGAAGGTGCCCAGCTGGGACCCGGTGCCCTTCGCGAACGCGCCGACGATCGCCTTCTCCTGGCCGGGGGTCATCCCGACCTTGCCCGCCTTCGTCAGCTTCGAACCCTGTTTGACCAGGTCGTCGGTCCACTTGAGCATGAAGCCCATGAACTTGTCGAGCAGCTTGCCGAGTTTGCCGAGGTGCTTGGTGATCTTGCCCATCGCGCTCGCGGCCTTGGCGATCGTCGCGGTCATCGCGGCGGCCACCGACGAGCCGAGGCTCACCACCGAAGCGGCCAGCGCGGGCAGCCAGATGTAGATGGCCCAGGTGACCAGCTCGGAGATGATCGATTTGACGACCTCTTCGATGACGGTCATCACCATCGACCACATCTGCAGCGTCTCGGCCACCGTCCCGGCGCTGTTGCCGATGCCCTTGATGCCGACGGCGAAGTCGCCGAGCGCGTTCCTGGCGGCGTCGCCCGCGTCGCCAACCCAGTCCTTCAGGGATTCGTCGCCGGTCTTGACGAAGTCGTCGGCCAGCGTGACAAAGCCCTTGGCGATGTTGCCGAAGTTGCCAGCCGCGGTCTTCAGCGCCGGGCCGTCACCCGTGACGAAGTGCAGCGCGTCCTGCAGCGGCTGGATCAGCTCGATCAGGATGTTGAGGCCGTTGCTGACCAGCCAGCCGACCGGGTCGAGCACGAAGCTCGCGAGATCCGCCCCCGCGCCCGCGATGAACCCGGCGCCGTCCTGCACCAGCTGCCCGCCGGCGGCCGCCAGGTCGCCGGGGCCCTGCGCGGTGCTGAACTTCTCGTAGGCGTTGGCGACGGTGGTGACGCCCTTGCCCGCGATCGGGACCTTTTTCGCCGCGTCGAGCGCGTTCTTGCCGAAGCTGTCGTCACCCGTGATCTTGACGCCGGCGGCGATGCTCGCCTTCTCGTCGGTCATGCCGTCCCCCAGCTCACTTCGGTCCGTCGATCTTGGCTTCGTACTTCCCCAGTGTGATCGTCGCGTCGTTTTCGAAGCCGTTGTAGATCGACGCCGCCTGGGTCATCTTCCCGGAGAACGAATCGACCCCGGTCTTCATCAGTTCGAGCAGTTCACGCAGGTCGGCGAGTTTCCCGGTGTAGGTCTGCTTCACCGCGAGCCCGATCAGGCCCCACGATTTGTCCGTGACGTCGGCCTGGTCGACGAGATCGCCGAACTTGCCCGCCTCGTCCTTGTAATAGCCGAGCTTGTTCGCGTAGTCGGTCAAGGCCTGCGTCTTGACCGCGTGCCCACCCGGTCCGGTCATCGGTGATCCTCCTCGTCGAACAGGTTCTTGAGGAACTGGTCACCGGCCGAGTTCCCGCCGGACGGTGCCGGCCCGGGAGTCGGTTCGTCCGACCGCCGGAGCACCGTCTCCTCGCTGAAGTCGTCTTCGTTCCGAGGGCGGCGCGCGGTGTTCTGTGGTGGCTCCTCCGACATCTGAGACCGCAGATCGTCCGCCGTGGTTCCCAGTGCTTCCGCTTGGGCTTCGAGAACCTGTTCTTCGACGTTCAGGTGGAACGCCCCGCCGAACCGCGCGTCGACGATCCCCGCCTGCTTCCGCGCCGCGTCGGCCACCGCGGTGTGCAAAGTGGACAGAATGACGGCGGAGAGCTGTTGTGGTTGCTGCCGAAGGGCTTCCGGGCTGAGGCGAATGTCCTTCACGGACCCGCCGGGCCCCGCGACGACGGTGACCGAGCGGTCCGGCGACGTCGCCACCGACTCCAGTTCCGCCAGTTCGCCCTGCATCTCGCCGACCTTCGCGAACTGTGTCTCGGCCTGTTTGATCTTGGCTTGGAATTTCTCGTACTCGGCGACCAGCTGTTCGAACTCGGCCGACATGGAGCCTCCCCGTGTGATGCGTGTGACCGGTGTCATCGTGACCCATTCACCGGTTTGACGCGATGGTGTGCTTTCCGGATCCATCCGGCTCACCCGATAGGGGAATAGGTAGCGTGGTCCGCCGAGCAGGGCGGTATCAGTACGAACGAGGGGAGGCGTCGTGGACGCCGAGCAGAAGGAAAGCAGCGAAGAACCCAGGCGGGGGAGTCACGCGGCGCCGGAGGGGGCACCCGTGCATCCGTTGATCGATCTCTCCCGTGACCCGCATCCGGGCCGGGCGGACCACGCCAAGCCCGACGAGGAATGACGGCGGGCGCAGCGCCTCCGTCGATCGGCCCGAAACGCCGTTCCATCAGGGTCGCCGCGGCGTGACGCCCGGCACGATATAGTTACAGACCCCCCGATTTGGCCGGTCCGGAAGTGGCCGGGTATCTTTGGAGACCGTGCCCGGCAGGCGTCGGGCCGTCCCGTGTGCCGTGCGGCACGGACGGGGTGCTCAGGCATCCGGTCCGAAGGCTTCGCCCACGCGGGATCCGACGGAAAATCCCTACGGGAAGTTACCGGTCGCAAGACCGTGACGCGGGCCGACACGCCCGACCGCGGGGGCCGGAGACAACACGTAGTAGCAAGATCGCGAACAGAAAGCTGGTCCATTGCCCACGATCCAGCAGCTGGTCCGTAAGGGCCGCCAGGACAAGGCTGCCAAGCAGAAGACCGCGGCCCTCAAGGGGAGCCCGCAGCGGCGTGGCGTGTGCACTCGCGTGTACACCACAACCCCCAAGAAGCCGAACTCGGCGCTTCGCAAGGTCGCTCGTGTGAAGCTGACCAGCGGCATCGAGGTCACCGCCTACATTCCCGGTGAAGGCCACAACCTGCAGGAGCACTCGATGGTGCTCGTGCGCGGTGGTCGTGTGAAGGACCTGCCGGGTGTCCGTTACAAGATCATCCGCGGTTCGCTCGACACCCAGGGTGTCAAGAACCGTAAGCAGGCGCGCAGCCGGTATGGCGCGAAGAAGGAGAAGAGCTAATGCCCCGCAAGGGTCCGGCCCCGAAGCGGCCGCTGATCTCTGACCCCGTCTACGCATCCCCGCTGGTCACCCAGCTGGTGAACAAGGTGCTGAAGGACGGCAAGCGGTCCCTGGCCGAGCGCATCGTCTACGGCGCCCTCGAAGGCGCTCGCGAGAAGACCGGCACCGACCCGGTCGTCACGCTGAAGCGCGCCCTTGACAACGTGAAGCCCACCATCGAGGTGAAGAGCCGCCGCGTCGGTGGTGCCACCTACCAGGTGCCGATCGAGGTCAAGCCGGGACGTTCCACCACGCTCGCGCTTCGCTGGCTGGTCTCCTTCTCGCAGGCTCGTCGCGAGAAGACCATGATCGAGCGTCTGCAGAACGAGCTCCTCGACGCGAGCAACGGCCTCGGCGCCAGCGTGAAGCGGCGTGAGGACACCCACAAGATGGCCGAGTCCAACAAGGCCTTCGCGCACTACCGCTGGTGATGACCGCCCGGCTGCCGATCCAAGCCTTGCCGGGCCCCAATTTTGAGACAGGGGAACACTCTCGTGGCACGTGAAGTGCTGACCGACCTGAACAAGGTCCGCAACATCGGCATCATGGCCCACATCGACGCCGGTAAGACCACCACCACCGAGCGGATCCTGTTCTACACCGGGGTCAACTACAAGATCGGTGAAGTCCACGATGGCGCCGCCACCATGGACTGGATGGAGGAGGAGCAGAAGCGGGGTATCACCATCACCTCGGCTGCCACCACCACTTTCTGGGCCGATCACCAGATCAACATCATCGACACCCCCGGCCACGTCGACTTCACCGTCGAGGTGGAGCGTTCGCTCCGCGTGCTCGATGGTGCCGTCGCCGTCTTCGACGGCAAGGAGGGTGTCGAGCCGCAGTCCGAGCAGGTCTGGCGTCAGGCGGACAAGTACGAGGTTCCTCGTATCTGCTTCGTCAACAAGATGGACAAGCTCGGCGCGGACTTCTACTTCACCGTCCGCACCATCGAGGAGCGCCTCGGCGCCCGCCCGCTGGTCATCCAGCTGCCGATCGGCGCCGAGAACGAGTTCGAAGGCGTCGTCGACCTGGTCCGCATGAAGGCGCTGACCTGGCGCGGCGAGGTCCAGAAGGGTGAGGACTACGCCGTCGAGGAGATCCCGGCCGAGCTCGCCGACAAGGCGGCCGAGTACCGGGAGAAGCTGGTCGAGGCCATCGCCGAGACCGACGACTCCCTGATGGAGAAGTTCCTCGAGGGCGAGGAGCTGTCCGAGGCCGAGATCAAGGCCGGTATCCGGAAGCTCACCGTGAACCGCGAGGCGTACCCGGTGCTCACCGGTTCCGCGTTCAAGAACAAGGGCGTCCAGCCCATGCTCGACGCGGTCATCGACTACCTTCCGTCGCCGCTGGACGTCCCGGCCGTCGAGGGCACGCTGCCCGACGGCGAGACGGTCGTGTCGCGCAAGCCGTCGACCGAGGAGCCCTTCTCCGCTCTGGCGTTCAAGATCGCCGCGCACCCGTTCTTCGGCAAGCTGACCTACATCCGGGTGTACTCGGGCAAGGTCGCCTCCGGCGCGCAGCTGATCAACGCCACCAAGGAGCGCAAGGAGCGCATCGGGAAGCTCTTCCAGATGCACTCCAACAAGGAGAACCCGGTGGACGAGGCCCAGGCGGGCCACATCTACGCGGTCATCGGCCTGAAGGACACCACCACCGGTGACACCCTCGCCGACCCGCAGAACCCGGTCGTCCTCGAGTCGATGACGTTCCCGGCGCCGGTCATCCGCGTCGCGATCGAGCCGAAGACCAAGGCCGACCAGGAGAAGCTGTCCCTGGCGATCCAGAAGCTGGCCGAAGAGGACCCGACGTTCCAGGTCAACCTGGACGAGGACACCGGTCAGACGATCATCGCCGGTATGGGCGAGCTGCACCTCGAGGTGCTGGTCAACCGCATGAAGTCCGACTACAAGGTCGAGGCGAACATCGGTAAGCCGCAGGTCGCCTACCGCGAGACGGTGCGCAAGACGGTCGAGAAGCTCGACTACGTGCACAAGAAGCAGACCGGTGGTTCCGGTCAGTTCGCGAAGGTCATCGTCAAGCTCGAGCCGCTCGAGTCCACCGACGGTGCCCTCTACGAGTTCGACAACAAGGTCACCGGTGGCCGCGTGCCGCGGGAGTACATCCCGTCGGTCGACGCGGGCGCACAGGACGCCATGCAGTACGGCGTGCTGGCCGGCTACCCGCTCGTCGGGTTGAAGTTCACCTTGTTGGACGGCGCGTACCACGAGGTCGACTCTTCGGAAATGGCCTTCAAGATCGCCGGCTCCATGGCGATGAAGGAAGCCGCGAAGAAGGCCGGTCCGGTCATCCTCGAGCCGCTGATGGCCGTCGAGGTCACCACGCCCGAGGACTACATGGGCGATGTGATCGGCGACCTCAACTCCCGCCGTGGCCAGATCCAGGCCATGGAGGAGCGCGCCGGTACCCGTGTCGTCAAGGCACTGGTCCCGCTGTCGGAGATGTTCGGTTACGTCGGTGACCTGCGTTCGCGTACGCAGGGACGTGCCAACTACTCCATGGTGTTCGACTCCTACGCCGAGGTTCCCGCGAACGTCGCGAAGGAAATCATCGCGAAGGCGACGGGGGAGTAGTTCCCGTCCGCTCGCGGGCATAAGGAACACTCCTGAACGTCCGCAGCATCCGTCAAGAAACGAATCCCCGTCCGACAGCCACGTTGGCCGGTGAGTAAGCAAAACAGTCCAGGAGGACATTCCAGTGGCGAAGGCGAAATTCGAGCGGACCAAGCCGCACGTCAACATCGGGACCATCGGTCACGTCGACCACGGTAAGACCACTCTGACCGCGGCGATCACCAAGGTTCTGCACGACAAGTACCCCGAGCTGAACACCGCTTCGGCGTTCGACCAGATCGACAACGCGCCGGAAGAGAAGCAGCGCGGTATCACGATCAACATCTCGCACGTCGAGTACCAGACCGAGAAGCGTCACTACGCCCACGTGGACGCCCCCGGTCACGCGGACTACATCAAGAACATGATCACCGGTGCGGCGCAGATGGACGGCGCGATCCTCGTGGTCGCGGCGACCGACGGCCCGATGCCGCAGACCCGTGAGCACGTGCTGCTCGCGAAGCAGGTCGGCGTGCCCTACATCGTGGTCGCGCTGAACAAGGCCGACATGGTCGACGACGAGGAGATCCTGGAGCTCGTCGAGCTCGAGGTCCGCGAGCTGCTGTCCTCCCAGGACTTCCCTGGTGACGACGCTCCGGTCGTCAAGGTCTCCGGCCTGAAGGCCCTCGAGGGCGACGCCAAGTGGGGCGAGAGCGTTCTCGAGCTCATGGCGGCCGTCGACGAGAACGTGCCGGACCCGGTGCGTGAGCTCGACAAGCCGTTCCTGATGCCGATCGAAGACGTCTTCACGATCACCGGCCGTGGCACGGTCGTGACCGGCCGTATCGAGCGTGGCCGCGTCAACGTGAACGAAGAGGTCGAGATCGTCGGCATCAAGGAGAAGTCGACCAAGACCACCGTCACCGGTGTCGAGATGTTCCGCAAGCTGCTGGACACCGGCGAGGCGGGCGACAACGTCGGTCTGCTGGTTCGCGGTATCAAGCGCGAGGACGTCGAGCGCGGCCAGGTCGTCGTGAAGCCGGGCACCACCACCCCGCACACGGAGTTCGAGGGCTCGGTCTACATCCTGTCGAAGGACGAGGGTGGCCGTCACACCCCGTTCTTCAACAACTACCGCCCGCAGTTCTACTTCCGTACCACGGACGTGACCGGCGTCGTCACCCTCAAGGAGGGTGTCGAGATGGTCATGCCGGGCGACAACACGGACATCAGCGTCGTGCTGATCCAGCCGGTCGCCATGGACGAGGGCCTGCGTTTCGCCATCCGCGAGGGTGGACGGACCGTCGGCGCCGGCCAGGTCACCAAGATCATCAAGTGATTCAACGCCACCCGGGGGTCTGATACACCCCCGGGTTCAAGGCGTCAAATCACGTGTGCGACACTATTCAGGTTGCTCGTCCTGGGGCGGCCGAACTCGTACTTCTTCGGAAATCGGGTTCCGGCCGCCCTGGTATGAGCGGCCACGGTCCGCGGAGCACTTCCTTCGGGTGAGGCTAGCGGGCAAGGGCGTTTGAGACGGCGACCAAGCATTTCCGCCGGCTCGATGCCTCCTCACGTTGAGGAAGACCAGGCAAGACGAAGATCCCGCGGGATCCGTCTGTGCGTCGGGCTCGACACGCCCGACCGCGTGGACCGGGGACAGGGCCGTTGAACTGGGAAAACCTCAGTCAGACTGAGGTTTGAAAAGACAAAAGCGGCACGAGACGACAAGGAACGAGCAGCCACCATGGCGGGACAGAAGATCCGCATCCGGCTCAAGGCCTACGACCACGAGGCGATCGACACCTCGGCGCGCAAGATCGTCGAGACGGTCACGCGCACCGGCGCCCGTGTTGTCGGGCCGGTGCCGCTGCCCACCGAGAAGAACGTTTACTGCGTCATCCGCTCGCCGCACAAGTACAAGGACTCGCGCGAGCACTTCGAGATGCGCACGCACAAGCGTCTGATCGACATCCTCGACCCGACGCCGAAGACGGTCGACGCGCTCATGCGCATCGACCTGCCGGCGAGCGTCGACGTCAACATCCAGTAGCAGCGGCTGGCGAGCGGCGGAGAGTAAGAGACTCATGTCTGACAGGCAAGTGAAGGGCATCCTGGGCACCAAGCTCGGCATGACCCAGGTCTTCGACGAGAACAACCGGGTCGTCCCGGTGACCGTCGTCCAGGCCGGGCCGAACGTGGTCACCCAGGTTCGGACCCAGGAGAACGACGGCTACAAGGCCGTGCAGCTGGCTTTCGGCGCGGTCGACCCGCGCCGGGTGAACAAGCCGCGCACCGGCCACTTCGACAAGGCGAGCGTGACCCCGCGCCGTTACCTTGCCGAGCTGCGTACCACCGACGCCGAGACCTACGAGGTCGGCCAGGAGATCACCGCCGAGGTGTTCGAGGCCGGTATCGAGGTCGACGTGACCGGTACCAGCAAGGGCAAGGGCTACGCCGGTGTCATGAAGCGTCACGGCTTCAAGGGCCAGGGCGCGAGCCACGGTGCCCAGGCCGTGCACCGCAAGCCCGGCTCGATCGGTGGCTGCGCCACCCCGGGCCGCGTCTTCAAGGGCCTGCGCATGGCGGGCCGGATGGGCAACGACCGGGTCACCACGCAGAACCTGACCGTGCACGCGGTGCGTGCCGAGGACGGCCTGCTGCTGATCAAGGGCGCCGTGCCCGGTCCCAAGGGCGGCCTGCTGTTCGTTCGCAGCGCCGCGAAGGGTGGTAACTGAACATGACCAGCGTCGAGCTGAAGACCCCGGCCGGTAAAGCCGACGGCACGGTCGAGCTCCCCTCGGAGATCTTCGACGTGCAGGCCAACGTGCCCCTCATGCACCAGGTCGTGGTGGGCCAGCTGGCCGCCGCGCGCCAGGGCACGCATGACACCAAGACCCGCGGTGAAGTCCGCGGTGGTGGCAAGAAGCCGTACCGCCAGAAGGGCACCGGCCGCGCCCGCCAGGGTTCGACCCGTGCGCCGCAGTTCACCGGTGGTGGCGTCGTCCACGGCCCCACGCCGCGTGACTACACCCAGCGCACCCCGAAGAAGATGAAGGCCGCCGCCCTCCGTGGCGCCCTCTCCGACCGGGCCCGCGCCGGACAGCTGCACGTCGTCACCGAGCTGGTGACCGGCGAGAAGCCGTCCACGAAGTCCGCCAAGGCCGCCATCGCCGCGGTGACCCAGGCCAAGCGCGTTCTCGTGGTGCTGCACCGCGACGACGAGCTGAGCTGGAACTCGCTGCGGAACCTGGCCGAGGTCCACATCATCACGCCCGACCAGCTCAACACCTACGACGTGTTGGTCAACGACGACGTGGTGTTCACCAAGGCCGCTTACGACGTGTTCGTCGCCGGCCCCGTCCGGGGCAAGGGCGCGAAGGCTTCGGCCCGGTCGAGCGAGGTTGAAGGGAGTGACGAGCAGTGAGTGCGATCGCCATCCCCGATCCCCGCGACATCTTGCTCGCGCCGGTGATCTCCGAGAAGTCCTACGGGCTGCTCGAGGAGCACAAGTACACGTTCATCGTCCGCCCGGACGCCAACAAGACCCAGATCAAGATCGCGGTCGAGAAGGTGTTCGGCGTCAAGGTGGTCAGCGTCAACACGGCCAACCGCCAGGGCAAGCGTAAGCGGACTCGCGCCGGCTTCGGCAAGCGCAAGGACACCAAGCGCGCCATCGTGACTCTTTCGGCTGAGAGCAAGCCGATCGAGATCTTCGGCGGACCCACCGCGTAAAGGACTGAGCTGACACATGGGCATCCGCAAGTACAAGCCGACGACCCCGGGTCGTCGCGGTTCCAGCGTCTCCGACTTCGCCGAGATCACTCGGTCCACCCCGGAGAAGTCGCTGCTGCGTCCGCTGAGCAAGTCCGGCGGCCGTAACTCCAGCGGCAAGATCACCACCCGCCACAAGGGTGGTGGCCACAAGCGTGCGTACCGGCTGATCGACTTCCGCCGGAACGACAAGGACGGCGTTCCCGCCAAGGTCGCGCACATCGAGTACGACCCCAACCGGTCCGCTCGTATCGCGCTGCTGCACTACGCCGACGGCGAGAAGCGCTACATCATCGCCCCGGAGAAGCTCAAGCAGGGTGACACGGTGGAGAACGGCCCCCGGGCCGACATCAAGCCGGGTAACAACCTGCCGCTGCGCAACATCCCGGTCGGCACCGTGATCCACGCGATCGAGCTCCGCCCCGGTGGCGGCGCGAAGATGGCGCGGTCCGCCGGTGCCAAGGTGCAGCTGGTGGCGAAGGACGGGCCTTACGCCCAGCTTCGTCTCCCGTCGGGCGAGATCCGCAACGTCGACGTGCGCAACCGCGCCACCATCGGCGAGGTCGGCAACTCCGAGCACTCCAACATCAACTGGGGCAAGGCGGGCCGTAACCGCTGGCGCGGCAAGCGCCCCACCGTCCGTGGTGTCGTCATGAACCCGGTCGACCACCCGCACGGTGGTGGTGAGGGTAAGACCTCCGGTGGTCGCCACCCGGTGAACCCGAACGGAAAGCCCGAAGGCCGCACCCGCCGCCGCAAGGCCTCCGACGCCATGATCGTCCGCCGCCGGCGTACCGGCAAGAAGCGCTGAGCAGGGAGGTAGAAGAACATGCCACGTAGCCTCAAAAAGGGCCCCTTCGTGGACGACCACCTGCTCAAGAAGGTGGACGCACTCAACGAGTCGGGCAAGAAGACCGTGATCAAGACGTGGTCCCGTCGGTCCACGATCATCCCGGATTTCCTGGGTCACACGATCGCGGTGCACGACGGCCGCAAGCACGTCCCGGTGTTCGTCACCGAGGCGATGGTGGGTCACAAGTTGGGCGAGTTCGCCCCGACTAGGACCTTCAAGGGCCACATCAAGGACGACCGCAAGTCGCGCCGCCGCTGAGCGGGCACGAGAGAACAAGGAAGCTAGCGATGAACGCCCAGAACGACGTGGCCGAGGCATTGCCGACGGCTTACGCGCGGGCTCGCTTCGTCCGGGACTCGCCTACCAAGGTGCGCCGGGTGATCGAGCTGATCAAGGGACGTAGCGCCGCCGACGCCTTGGCCGTGCTCCAGTTCGCCCCGCAGGCGGCAAGCGAGCCGGTCGCGAAGGTGCTCGCCAGCGCCATGGCCAACGCCGAGAACAACCTCGATCTCGATCCGGACACCCTCTGGGTCAAGAACGCCTACGCCGACGAGGGCCCGACCCTCAAGCGCATCCGTCCGCGGGCCCAGGGCCGCGCGTACCGGATCCGCAAGCGGACCAGCCACATCACCGTAGAGGTGGAGTCGCGTCCGAAGGCCGAGGCCAAGAAGGCACAGGGCAAGAAGAAGGCAGGTGGCCGGTAGTGGGCCAGAAGATCAACCCGCACGGCTTCCGCCTGGGTATCACCACGGACTGGAAGTCGCGTTGGTACGCCGACAAGCAGTACGCGGAGTACGTGGCCGAGGACGTCAAGATCCGGAAGCTGCTGTCCACGGGCATGGAGCGCGCCGGGATCTCCAAGGTCGAGATCGAGCGCACCCGTGACCGGGTCCGCGTCGACATCCACACCGCCCGGCCGGGCATCGTCATCGGCCGTCGCGGCGCGGAGGCCGACCGCATCCGCGGCGCGCTGGAGAAGCTGACCGCCAAGCAGGTCCAGCTGAACATCCTCGAGGTCAAGAACCCCGAGGCCGACGCCCAGCTCGTCGCTCAGGGTGTCGCGGAGCAGCTGAGCAACCGTGTGGCGTTCCGCCGCGCGATGCGCAAGGCGATCCAGACCTCCATGCGTTCGCCGCAGGTCAAGGGCATCCGCGTGCAGTGCGGCGGTCGTCTCGGCGGTGCCGAGATGTCCCGCTCCGAGCACTACCGCGATGGCCGCGTCCCGCTGCACACGCTGCGTGCCGACATCGACTACGGCTTCTTCGAGGCCAAGACGACGTTCGGTCGCATCGGCGTGAAGGTGTGGATCTACAAGGGCGAGCTCGTGGGTGGACTCAAGGCCAAGGAGGCGCGTGACGCCGCCGCGGCCGCCGAGCGCGCCCCGCGCCGTGACCGTGGTGACCGTCCGTCCCGCCCGCGCCGCTCCGGCGCGTCGGGCACGACGCCGACCTCGACCGAAGCCGGTCGGGCTGCTGCCGCCGCCAAGAGCGACGACACCGCCCCCGCGGCCACCGAGGCCCCGGCTGCTGAGACTGCAGAAAAGACGGAGGGCTGACACGTGCTCATCCCGCGCAGGGTCAAGCACCGGAAGCAGCACTCCCCGAAGCGCCACGGTGCCGCCAAGGGCGGTACGAAGGTGAACTTCGGCGAGTACGGCATCCAGGCGCTTGAGCACAGCTACGTGACCAACCGGCAGATCGAGTCCGCTCGTATCGCCATGACGCGTCACATCAAGCGTGGCGGCAAGGTGTGGACGACCATCTACCCGGACCGCCCGCTGACCAAGAAGCCGGCGGAA
This sequence comes from Amycolatopsis sp. NPDC057786, assembly GCF_042797905.1. Taxonomy (NCBI): domain Bacteria; kingdom Bacillati; phylum Actinomycetota; class Actinomycetes; order Pseudonocardiales; family Pseudonocardiaceae; genus Amycolatopsis; species Amycolatopsis sp. NPDC057786. Next base: position 22,037 of record NZ_JBHVKW010000001.1, on the reverse strand, counting down.
ACCCGCATGGGTTCCGGTAAGGGTTCGCCCGAGTGGTGGATCGCCAACGTGAAGCCGGGCCGCGTGATGTTCGAGATCTCGTTCCCGAACGAGGAGACCGCCCGTGAGGCGCTCCGTCGCGCGATCCACAAGCTGCCCATGAAGTGCCGCATCGTGACCCGTGAAGGTGGTGAGTTCTGATGGCGAAGGCAGGTGCCGCCCAGGCATCGGAGCTGCGTGAGCTCACCGCGGAAGAGCTCGTTCTGCGTCTGAAGGAATACAAGGAGGAGCTCTTCAACCTCCGCTTCCAGATGGCGACCGGACAGCTCGACAACAACCGCCGTCTGCGCACCGTCCGCACGGACATCGCGCGGATCTACACGGTCATGCGCGAGCGTGAACTCGGCCTGTCCGTTTCCCCTGACGCCGAGAGTGAAGGTGCCGCATGAGCGAGCAGCCCAACGCTGAGGCGGCCCCCCGCAACGACCGCAAGGTCCGTGAGGGTTACGTCGTCTCGGACAAGATGAACAAGACGATCGTGGTCGAGCTCGAAGACCGCAAGAAGCACCGTCGTTACGCCAAGGTTCTCCGCAGCACCAGCAAGGTCAAGGTGCACGACGAGAACAACGAGGCGGGCGTTGGCGACCGGGTCACCCTGATGGAGACCCGCCCGCTGTCGGCGACCAAGCGCTGGCGTCTGGTGCAGATCGTGGAGAAGGCCAAGTAAGTAGGGCTCTCTGAGTCCCTTAGTTCCGCAAGGCTCGCGTACTGACGCGAGAACCAGCGCGACATACAGGAGTAGACGTGATCCAGCAGGAGTCGCGGCTTCGGGTTGCCGACAACACGGGCGCGAAGGAAATCCTTTGCATCCGCGTTCTCGGTGGCTCGGGGCGGCGCTACGCGGGCATCGGCGACATCATCGTCGCCACCGTGAAGGACGCCATGCCGGCCGCCGGCGTGAAGAAGGGTGACGTCGTCAAGGCGGTCATCGTTCGCACGCGCAAGGAGCGCCGTCGTCCGGACGGTTCTTACATCCGCTTCGACGAGAACGCTGCTGTGCTCATCAAGAACGACAATGAGCCCCGCGGCACCCGCATCTTCGGGCCGGTCGGCCGCGAGCTGCGCGACCGAAAGTTCATGAAGATCATTTCGCTCGCGCCGGAGGTGTTGTAGAGCATGAAGGTGAAGAAGGGCGACACGGTCGTCGTCATCGCCGGCAAGGACAAGGGTGCCAAGGGCAAGGTCATCCAGGCCTACCCCGAGCGCGAGCGCGTGCTGGTCGAAGGCGTGAACCGGATCAAGAAGCACACGCGGATCTCCCAGACCCAGCGCGGCGCGCAGTCCGGCGGCATCGTCACGCAGGAAGCGCCCATCCACGTCTCGAACGTGATGGTCGTCGACTCCGACGGCAAGCCGACCCGGGTGGGCTACCGCATCGGCGAGGACGGCAAGAAGGTCCGGGTCTCGCGCCGGAACGGTAAGGACATCTGATCATGACCACCGCAGAGAAGATCGCCCCGCGCCTCAAGGTGCGGTACCGCGAGGAGATCAAGGGACAGCTCCAGCAGGAGTTCTCCTTCGAGAACGTCCACCAGATCCCGGGCGTCGTCAAGGTCGTCGTGAACATGGGTGTCGGTGACGCCGCCCGTGACAGCAAGCTGATCGAAGGCGCCATCCGCGACCTGGCCGCGATCACCGGGCAGAAGCCCGAGGTTCGCAAGGCTCGCAAGTCCATCGCGCAGTTCAAGCTGCGCGAGGGCCAGCCGATCGGCGCGCGCGTCACGCTGCGCGGCGACCGGATGTGGGAGTTCCTCGACCGGCTGCTGACCATCGCGCTGCCGCGTATCCGTGACTTCCGCGGGCTTTCGCCGAAGCAGTTCGACGGCAACGGCAACTACACGTTCGGTCTCAACGAGCAGTCCATGTTCCACGAGATCGACCCGGACGCCATCGACCGCCCGCGCGGTATGGACGTCACTGTCGTCACCACCGCCAACACCGACGACGAGGGCCGCGCGCTGCTTCGCAAGCTCGGCTTCCCGTTCAAGGAGAACTGAGTCGATGGCCAAGAAAGCACTGGTCCACAAGGCCGCGAAGACGCCGAAGTTCAAGGTTCGCGGTTACACGCGCTGCCAGCGGTGCGGTCGCCCGCACTCGGTGTTCCGCAAGTTCGGGCTCTGCCGGATCTGCCTTCGCGAGATGGCACACGCGGGCGAGCTGCCCGGCGTCCGCAAGTCCAGCTGGTAAGAGTCTTTTTTAACTCCCACTTCGCCACAGGCCCTGCAGTGAGTGCAGGGAACCAGGGCGAGAAAGGTTGACAGGTCACCATGACGATGACCGACCCCATCGCAGACTTCTTGACCCGTCTGCGTAACGCGAACTCGGCTTACCACGACGAGGTCGTGCTTCCCCACTCGAAGATCAAGGCGAACATCGCCGAGATCCTCAAGCGCGAGGGTTACATCTCGGGCTACCGCGACGAGCCGGGCGAGAAGCACAAGAACCTCGTCGTGGAGCTGAAGTACGGCCCCAACCGTGAGCGCAGCATCGCCGGCCTCCGCCGCGTGTCCAAGCCCGGCCTGCGGGTCTACGCAAAATCGACCGAACTGCCGTCGGTTCTCGGTGGCCTCGGCGTCGCGATCATCTCGACGTCGTCCGGCCTCCAGACCGACCGTCAGGCCAAGCGAAACAGCGTGGGCGGCGAAGTCCTCGCCTACGTCTGGTAAGGAAGGGGGCAAAGACATGTCACGCATTGGAAAGCTGCCGGTCGCCGTCCCCTCCGGGGTCGAGGTGACCATCGAAGGTCAGCAGATCAAGGTCAAGGGGCCCAAGGGCACCCTTGAGCACACCATCGCCGAGCCGATCACCGTCGAGAAGGCCGAAAACGGCACTCTCGAGGTGAAGCGTCCCGACGAGGAGCGCACCAGCCGTGCCCTGCACGGTCTCACCCGGACGCTGGTCAACAACCTCGTCGTCGGTGTGACCGAGGGCTACGAGAAGAAGCTCGAGATCCACGGTGTCGGTTACCGCGTGCAGGCCAAGGGCTCGGACCTCGAGTTCGCCCTCGGCTACAGCCACCCGGTGAAGATCGAGGCCCCGGAAGGCATCACCTTCAAGGTCGAGACCCCCACCCGGTTCTCGGTCTCGGGCATCGACAAGCAGAAGGTCGGCCAGATCGCCGCGGTCATCCGCAAGCTGCGCCGCCCGGACCCGTACAAGGGCAAGGGCCTGCGCTACGAGGGTGAGAAGATCCGCCGCAAGGTCGGAAAGACGGGTAAGTGATCATGAGCGACACGACTACGAAGCGCAAGCCGGTCGGCAAGGACATCTCGACCCGCCGCCGCGTCGCGAAGGCCCGTCGGCACTTCCGCCTTCGCAAGAAGATCAACGGCACGGACCAGCGTCCGCGCCTGGTCGTCAAGCGTTCGTCGCGGCACATCGCCGTGCAGCTGATCGACGACCTCGCCGGCAAGACCCTGGCGTCGGCGTCCACCCTCGAGGCGGACGTCCGCGCGCTGGAAGGCGACAAGAAGGCCAAGGCCGCCAAGGTCGGGGAACTCGTCGCCGCCCGCGCCAAGAACGCCGGTGTCTCGACCGTGGTGTTCGACCGTGGTGGCAACGCCTACCACGGCCGCATCGCGGCGCTCGCCGACGCCGCGCGTGAGGCGGGGTTGGAGTTCTGATGCAGCAGATGCTCGTGAATGGAAGGAAAGCCTGATGCCGGGACGTACACGGCAATTCGGCGGTGGCCAGGGTGGACCCGGCGGGCAGGGCGGCAACGACCGCAATGACCGTCGCGACCGCCGTGACCGGCGCGACAGCGGCCGTGGCGGGGCCGGCCAGGAAAAGACCCCGCACCTCGAGAAGGTCGTGACGATCAACCGCGTCGCCAAGGTCGTCAAGGGTGGTCGTCGCTTCAGCTTCACCGCCCTGGTGGTCGTCGGTGACGGCGACGGTCAGGTCGGCGTCGGCTACGGCAAGGCCAAGGAAGTTCCCGCGGCCATCGCCAAGGGCGTCGAGGAAGCGAAGAAGAACTTCTTCCGCGTTCCCCGCGTCGCCGGCACCATCCCCCACCCGATCCAGGGTGAGGAAGCCGCCGGTGTCGTGCTGCTCCGTCCGGCCTCGGCCGGTACCGGTGTCATCGCCGGTGGCCCGGTGCGCGCGGTGCTGGAGTGCGCGGGTGTCCACGACGTGCTGTCGAAGTCGCTCGGCTCCGACAACGCGATCAACATCGTGCACGCGACCGTGGCGGCCCTGAAGGGTCTGCAGCGTCCCGAAGAGGTCGCGGCCCGCCGCGGTCTCCCGCTCGAGGACGTCGCTCCGGCCCGGATGCTGCGTCAGCGCGCTGGCCAGGGGGTCTGACATGACTCAGCTCAAGGTGACCCAGGTCAAGAGCAAGATCGGCACGAAGCACGCTCACCGCGAGTCGCTGCGCACCCTCGGGCTGCGCAAGATCCGCCAGAGCGTCGTGCGTGATGACACTCCCGAGGTGCGCGGCCTTATCCACGCCGTCCGCCACCTGGTGGAGGTCGAGGAGGTCAAGGCATGACTGCCATCAAGATCCACCACCTTCGTCCGGCTCCGGGCGCGAAGCGCGACAAGATCCGCGTCGGCCGTGGTGAGGGCTCGAAGGGCAAGACCGCCGGTCGCGGTACCAAGGGCACCAAGGCCCGGAAGAACGTGCCCGCCGGTTTCGAGGGTGGGCAGATGCCCATCCACATGCGGCTCCCGAAGCTTCGCGGCTTCAAGAACCGCTTCCGTACCGAGTACCAGCCGGTGAACGTTGGCGACATCGCCCGCGTCTTCCCGGAGGGTGGCAAGGTCGGCGCCGAGGAGCTCGTCGCGAATGGTCTGGTCCGCAAGGGCAAGCTCGTGAAGGTGCTCGGCAACGGCGACGTGAACGGCGTCAAGCTGGACGTCACCGCCGACGCTTTCTCCGGCTCCGCCAAGGAGAAGCTCTCCGCTGCCGGTGGCTCCGCCACCACGCTCTGAGCTCTCTTCGCTCGCTTCACCGAAAGGCCCGCCCGGCTCCGCCCGGCGGGCCTTTCGCTTGCGCTCCCGCGCCGACCTGCGTTTAGCGGGCTAATCGCGATCTGGCCCGTCCGCCCCGGCGCTGGCGCGCCGACCTGCGTTTAGCCCCCTAATCGCGATCCGGCGGGCAGCCGCCGCCCCCGGTCCCCGACCTGCGTTTCGCGGGCTAAACGCGCTCCGCCGGTCGCCCAGGTGCCCGCCGCCCAGATCGCGATTAGCCCGCTAAACGCAGGTCGGCCGGCAGGCCGCGGGCGTGGCGGAAGGGGGAATGAGCTGGAAGGATCGCCGGGTGGCCATACCTCCCGGGCAGGATCCGCAGCCCTTCCAGCAGCAGGACGCCCCGCCGATGGTCATATCGGTTTCAGGGCCGATGGAGCCCGCAGACGAACCGGTGCGGTCCGGCCGGCTCGAGCCCCGCAGGCTTGTCGCAGCGGGCTTGGCCGCCTTGGCCCTGGTACTGACCGCCGTAGGCTGCTTCTTCCCGCACTTCAAGACCGAACATCGGTTCGCCTTCGACGTCAGCGAACAGATCGCGATCGTATTCGTGCAAGGCGCTTGGGACACCATTGCGTATCAGAGCGCCCAACCTCCCTTCACCACGTCGACGTCGCCTATCGGCATTCCGCTCCTGGTCGCCGCAGCGCTCCTTCTGGCAGCCACGGTCGTCAGCACGCGCGTCGCCGGGCGCCGGCATCCGGGCACTTTGGACAGGTGGCTCACCACTATCGCGGCGGTGTTCCTCGCCGGTGTGGTCAGCAGCGTCGCCACGCTGGGGAGCGGACGGCAGCTGGGAGACGACATCACAGTGACCATGACGCTCGAATCGGGTATGTGGGCCCTCTTCGCAGCGGTCGCCGCCGCAGCGGGCGCCGCCGTCATGAGTCACCGCGTCCAGGATGACGAACTCCCGGTGAGTGGCGACCCGAGTCTCGCGGACATGCCCACGCCGAAGGACGGCATCTCCATCACGGTGCTCCCACCGGAGCCTCAGCCGGAGACGCCGGACTATTCGGCCTTCGCGCCTCCGCCGGATCCTGGCGCGAAAGAGCGCGATTAGCCCGCTAAACGCGCTCGCGGTCGCCGATACGGTGGGGGAGGAGGTGGCCGATGACTTGGGCGGTGGTCTTTTTCGGAGCGGCGGTCCTCGTGGCTTTTACGCCAGGGGCGAACAATCTGCTCGGCATGCACCACGGCATGACACAGGGTGCCTGGAAAGGGCTCGCCGGGCTGTTAGGCCGATTGGCCGCATTCACGGTGTTGATCGCGGCTGTCGCCGCCGGACTCGGTCAGCTCCTCGCGGCCTCGGAGCTTGCACTCACAGTGATCAAATGGGTAGGCGTCGCCTACCTGGTCTGGATCGGCGGGCGCCTGCTGTGGTCGACGTTCCGTGCCGGGCGGACCGCGCTGGTCCAGGCGCCGCGAGGCAGTGAATCCGTACCCGCGCTCCGGATCGCGAGGAAGGAATTCGTCGTCGCGATCACGAATCCCAAGGCGATCCTCATCTTCACAGCGTTCGTACCGCAGTTCATCGACGCAGCTCACGGCTCCTTTCCCGCCCAGATCGCGATTCTCGGCGCCGTTTACCTGCTCGCCGAGTTCGTGGCGGGCGCGACCTACGTCTGTGCGGGCGCGCTCGTGAAGTCGCTCCGGTTGTCCCGCCGGGCAACTCGGAACGTCGATCGCGGCACCGGCGTTGTGCTCCTCGGCATGGCGGGCGCGCTCGCCACTTCGGGCTCCTGATCACGGTGCGTTTAGCGGGCTAAACGCGATCCGGTGGCCGAAAAGTGAGGAACGACAAGGCGATCTGTCAAGGTTCCGGAGCGAGAATCGGCAGTCGATCAACCCCGCGGACCAACCTTCGTCCGGAAAACCCACACGCACTGCGGACACGCCCTGTGAAGCTGTTAGAGTCGGCGACACGCTTCGGGACGAGTGTGCCCCGAAGCGTTCCTGGCTTGTGCCAGAAAGCTGTGTGTTCCCGCCGGCCTCCGGGTCGGCCAAGCCGATCGTCGGTAAGACAGCCGACGACGCCGAGGAGGTTCCCCGCGTGCTCAGCGCCTTCCGCTCGGCTCTAGCGACGCCGGATCTACGTAAGAAGATCCTGTTCACGCTAGCCATCGTCGCGGTCTACCGAATCGGTGCCACCATCCCGGCCCCGGGCATCTCGTATTCCGCCGTGCAGCAATGCACGGAGACCGGGTCGCAGGAGGGCGTCTATCAGCTGCTGAACCTGTTCAGTGGCGGTGCACTGCTGCAGCTGTCGCTGTTCTCGACCGGCATCATGCCGTACATCACGGCGAGCATCATCGTCCAGCTTCTCACCGTGGTCATCCCGCGGTTCGAGGAACTGAAGAAAGAAGGCCAGGCCGGCCAGGGCAAGCTGACCCAGTACACCCGGTACCTGACGATCGCCCTCGCGATCCTGCAGGCGACCGGTGTGGTGGCACTCGCCGACCGCAAGCAGCTCTTCCCGCAGTGCGACACCGCGATCATCCCGGACAACAGCGTCTACACGCTGGCCATCATCGTCATCACGATGACCGCCGGTACCGCCGTCATGATGTGGCTGGGTGAGCTGATCACCGAGCGCGGCGTCGGCAACGGCATGTCCGTTCTCATCTTCCTGAACATCGCGGCCCGCATCCCGATCGAGGGTGGCAACATCCTCAGCAGCGCCGGCCCGGTGGTCTTCACCCTGATCTGTGTGTTCGGCCTGGTGATCATCGCCAGCGTCATCTTCGTCGAGCAGGGCCAGCGCCGGATCCCGGTGCAGTACGCCAAGCGCATGATCGGCCGCCGCATGTACGGCGGGACCTCGACCTACCTGCCGATCAAGGTGAACCAGGCCGGTGTCATCCCGGTCATCTTCGCCTCGTCGCTGCTCTACCTGCCGGACCTGATCAGCCGCCTCGTCGGCGACGCCAACAGCAACGCGGGTTGGCAGGTCTTCATCCAGAACTACATCGTCAACCAGTCCAGCTGGGCGCACGTCCTGCTGTACTTCGCGTTGATCATCTTCTTCACGTACTTCTACATCACGATCACGTTCAACGTGGACGAGCGTGCGGAAGAAATGAAGAAGTTCGGTGGCTTCATCCCGGGTATTCGCCCGGGTCGACCCACCGCGGAGTACCTCAGCTACGTCCTCGGCCGGATCACCCTGCCGGGCTCGCTGTACCTGGGCATCATCGCGATCCTTCCGAACTTCTTCCTGTCCGTCACCGGCAGCGGGAACAACCAGAACTTCCCGTTCGGTGGCACGGCTGTGCTGATCATGGTCGGTGTCGGTCTCGACACCGTGAAGCAGATCGAAAGCCAGCTGATGCAACGTAACTACGAAGGGTTCTTGAAGTGACGCGCCTGGTTCTCGTTGGCCCTCCTGGCGCGGGCAAAGGTACTCAGGCGGTAGCACTGTCGGAGAAGCTCCGGATCCCGCACATCTCGACCGGCGATCTGTTTCGCGCCCACGTGGGCGAGCAGACGCCGCTGGGCCAGGAGGCCAAGCGCTACCTGGATTCCGGCGAACTCGTGCCCGACTCGGTCACGAACGAGATGGTGCGCGAGCGCCTAGCCGAACCCGACGCCAAGGTCGGTTTCCTGCTCGACGGGTTCCCCCGGAACACGAAGCAGGCCGACGTCCTCGGTGAGATCCTCGGCGAGGTCGACACCAAGCTCAACGCGGTCATCCAGCTCCAGGTCTCGGAAGACGTCGTCGTCGATCGGCTGCTGTCCCGCGGCCGTTCGGACGACACCGAAGAGGTCATCCGCCGCCGTCAGCAGATCTACGTGTCCGAGACCGCTCCGCTGCTCGAGTACTACTCGGACATCCTGGTCAGGGTCGACGGCGTCGGCTCGGTCGACGAGATCTCCGCCCGCGTGCTGGAAGCGCTGCGCGACCGCACGTGAATCTCGGAGGACTGCGTGTACTGCAACGGCTTCGTCGTGGGCGCATGATCGAAATCAAGACCCCTGGCGAGCTTCAGGCGATGCGGGCCGCCGGCCTGGTCGTCTGGCGCACCCTCACCGCGGTGCGTGAGCTCGCCAAGCCGGGGGTGACCACGGCCGATCTCGACGAACTCGCCGAGCAGACGATCCGTGACGCCGGCGCGGTGCCTTCGTTCAAGGGGTATCACGGCTTCCCGGCGTCGATCTGCGCTTCGGTGAACGAGCAGATCGTGCACGGCATCCCGTCGAAGACTCAGGTCTTGAACGACGGCGACATCATCTCGGTGGACTGCGGCGCCATCCTTGACGGCTGGCACGGCGACTCGGCGGTCACTCTCGCGATCGGCGAGGTGTCGAAGGCGGATCTCGCGCTCTCGGCCGCCACCGAGGCGGCGATGTGGGCCGGGATCGCCGCGGTGTCGTCCGGTGGCCGGCTCACTGACATCTCGCACGCGGTGCAGACCGCGGCCGAGAAGGCCGGCCGGGAAGACGGCGTCGAGTACGGGATGATCATCGAGTACGGCGGCCACGGTATCGGGCGCCAGATGCATATGGACCCGTTCCTGCCGAACCTGGGCAAACCGGGCAAGGGGCCGCGGCTCAAGACCGGCATGGCGCTCGCGATCGAGCCCATGCTGACCGGTGGCGGCGGGGAGACCGTCGAGCTCGAGGACGGCTGGACCGTCGTGACCGCCGACGGCTCGCGTGCGTCGCACTGGGAGCACACCGTCGCGATCACCGACGATGGCCCGTGGGTGCTGACCGCCCCCGAAGACGCCTGACCTGGCCGTTCGCCCTCCAGATCGCGTTTAGCCCGCTAAACGCAAGTGCGCCTGACCTGCGTTTAGCCCCCTAAACGCGATCACCGGAGCGCGTTGAGCCTGCTAAAGGCGAAGGCGCCCTGGATCGCAGTTAGGCCGCTAAACGCAAGTGCGCCCGCTGGTCGGTGGAGCGCTCCGGCCTGTCGGCGTGGCGTCCGCGCGCTGGCGCCATTGGGGTACACCTCGCCCGTCGAGCGCCGCAGGTCACGGGCCCGCCGGATCGCGGTTAGCCCGCTAAACGCAGGTCGGCGCGGGCGTACGATGGTGGAGGCCGCATCAGGCGGGCTCAGGGGTCACCTAACACAGTCACCCCCGTTTGGGGCTCGCGACACGGGTTGCGTACACTGTCAAGTCGGTGTACTCATCGCGCCCGGATCCTGCGCGCTCGTGAACTCTCGCGAACGAACATTGGACCCGGGCAGGAGTGTGCCGATGCACCACCCAGCCAAGCACTCAAGCTCTGACTGATAACACAGCGTAGCGACAGGAAATGCGGAGGACATGGGCAAGAAAGACGGGGCCATCGAGGTCGAAGGCCGCGTAGTCGAGCCGCTCCCCAACGCGATGTTCCGCGTCGAGTTGGAGAACGGCCACAAGGTCCTTGCACACATCAGCGGCAAGATGCGGCAGCACTACATCCGCATCCTGCCCGAGGACAGGGTTGTCGTGGAGCTCTCGCCCTACGACTTGTCACGTGGTCGCATCGTCTACCGCTACAAGTGATCACGACGAGTTAGCACAAGCAGGAGAGCAGGAGACGTGAAGGTCCAGCCGAGCGTCAAGAAGATCTGCGACAAGTGCAAGGTGATCCGCCGTCACGGCCGGATCATGGTGATCTGCGAAAACCTGCGGCACAAGCAGCGGCAGGGCTGATCACTCGCACTCGTACAGAGTGGATTGACGGCTACACAATCTCCCCGCACCTGCCGGGCCGTGCGAACGGCCCGGTTCACCCCCGGACTTCAGGCCGGGGCCGGGACACCCGAAGCGCAAGCCGAGGGCACGACAGGCGAGTCGGTCCCGGGACCGGACGGGGAGCAGACCTGAAGATGAATTCTATGAAGGAGCATCAACGCCAATGGCACGACTCGCTGGCGTAGACCTCCCCCGCGAAAAGCGGTTGGAGATCGCGCTGACCTACATCTACGGCATCGGCCGTACCCGCTCGAAGCAGCTCATCGCGGCTGCCGAGCTCAACGCGGACACTCGCGTCAAGGATCTGAGCGATGACGACCTCGCCAAGCTGCGGGTCTACATCGAGGAGAACTTCAAGGTCGAGGGTGACCTTCGCCGTGAGGTGAACGCCGACATCCGTCGGAAGATCGAGATCGGGTGCTACGAGGGCCTTCGCTGGCGTCGCGGACTTCCCGTCCGCGGTCAGCGCACCAAGACGAACGCCCGCACCCGTAAGGGTCCGAAGAAGACGGTCGCCGGCAAGAAGAAGGCTGGCAAGAAGTGAGCGTCCAGGGCAAGAAGGTCGTGCGGATGGGCGGCGTTCACCGCCGTGGCTCGGCTTGTGTCTCGCCCAAGGCGCTCTACGCCCGCCCGATGGCGCTCCGCAACCTGTACACCGACGCCGGTTCGATCATCCGGCGCGGCCAGGCCGAAGCGGTCGCCGCTCACCAAGAGAACGCGCGCTAACAGGAGAACCCTCAAAACATGCCACCGAAGTCTCGTACTGCGGCTGGGGCCAAGAAGGTCCGCCGTAAGGAAAAGAAGAATGTCGCGCACGGTCACGCGCACATCAAGAGCACCTTCAACAACACCATCGTCTCGATCACGGACCCGACCGGTGCCGTGATCGCGTGGGCGTCGAGTGGTCACGTGGGCTTCAAGGGCTCGCGTAAGTCCACCCCGTTCGCCGCGCAGATGGCCGCCGAGAACGCCGCCCGCAAGGCTGCCGAGCACGGCATGAAGAAGGTCGACGTCTTCGTGAAGGGCCCGGGTTCGGGCCGCGAGACGGCGATCCGCTCGCTGCAGGCGGCCGGCCTCGAGGTCGGCACCATCCAGGACGTGACCCCGCAGCCTCACAACGGCTGCCGCCCGCCCAAGCGGCGCCGGGTCTGAGGAACGGGGAGGAGTAAGAAGAAATGGCTCGTTACACCGGCCCCGCGACGCGTATTTCGCGTCGCCTCAAGGTTGACCTCATCGGCGGCGACCAGGCTTTCGAGCGTCGCCCCTACCCGCCGGGCCAGCACGGCCGCGGGCGCATCAAGGAGTCCGAGTACCTCCTGCAGTCGCAGGAGAAGCAGAAGGCTCGCTACACCTACGGCGTTCTCGAGCGTCAGTTCGTCCGGTACTACAAGGAAGCCGTCCGGCGTCCGGGTAAGACCGGTGAGAACCTGCTGCAGATCCTCGAGTCCCGGCTGGACAACGTGATCTACCGCGCCGGCATCGCCCGCACCCGCCGTCAGGCGCGTCAGCTGGTGAGCCACGGCCACTTCCTGGTCAACGGCGTCAAGGTCAACGTCCCGTCCTACCAGGTCACGAAGTGGGACATCATCGACGTGCGGCCGAAGTCGTTCGCGATGCTGCCCTTCGTCGCGGCCAAGGAGTCCTTCGGCGAGCGTCCCGTTCCCGCGTGGCTCCAGGTCGTTCCGTCCAACCTCCGTGTGCTGGTCCACCAGCTCCCGGAGCGCGCTCAGATCGATGTTCCGGTCCAGGAACAGCTGATCGTCGAGCTCTACTCGAAGTGATCCATCACCGGGCCGGGGAAACCCCGGCCCGGTGTGGGCACGGGCGGCGGCGCCCGGAGTGCGCCGCCGTTTCGCCATCCCTTTCGGTGTCATATGGCGGGCGCCGTTTGGAAAGGAATTAGGAAAGATGCTGATTTCCCAGCGGCCGGCTCTCGGCGAAGAGACGGTCAACGAGACCCGCTCCCGGTTCACCATCGAACCGCTGGAGCCCGGCTTCGGCTACACGCTCGGCAACTCGCTGCGGCGCACGCTGCTGTCGTCCATTCCTGGCGCGGCCGTGACGAGCATCCGCATCGACGGCGTGCTGCACGAGTTCACCACCGTTCCCGGGGTGAAGGAAGACGTCACCGACATCATCCTGAACCTCAAGGAGCTCGTGGTCTCGTCGGAAGAGGACGAGCCGGTCACCATGTACCTGCGCAAGCAGGGCCCCGGTGAGGTCACCGCCGCCGACATCGTGCCCCCGGCCGGTGTCACCGTGCACAACCCGGATCTGCACATCGCGTCGCTGAACGGCAAGGGCAAGCTCGAGATCGAGCTCGTCGTCGAGCGCGGCCGCGGTTACGTTCCGGCCCTGCAGAACAAGCAGGCGGGCGCGGAGATCGGCCGGATCCCGGTCGACTCCATCTACTCCCCGGTGCTGAAGGTGACCTACAAGGTCGAGGCGACCCGTGTCGAGCAGCGCACCGACTTCGACAAGCTGATCCTGGACGTGGAGACGAAGCCGTCGATCACGCCGCGGGACGCTGTCGCGTCGGCCGGTAAGACGCTGGTGGAGCTGTTCGGTCTCGCGCGCGAGCTGAACGTCGACGCCGAGGGCATCGAGATCGGCCCGTCGCCGCAGGAGGCGGACACCATCGCCGCCTACGCGATGCCGATCGAGGACCTGGACCTCACCGTCCGGTCGTACAACTGCCTCAAGCGCGAGGGCATCCACACCGTCGGCGAACTGGTCTCGCGCAGCGAGGCCGACCTGCTGGACATCCGCAACTTCGGTGCGAAGTCGATCGACGAGGTCAAGCTCAAGCTCGTCGGTCTCGGCCTCGCGCTGAAGGACAGCCCGCCCGGGTTCGACCCGACCGCGGCTGCGGCCAGCTACGACGGTGAAGGCTGGTCCGAGGGCGTCGACAGCATCACGGACGGAATTTCGGACAACGGCCACGACGATGGCCAGGACTACGCAGAGACGGAGCAGCTGTAAGGCCAGCTTCGGCTCCCTCACCGGTAGGGGTGGGGGAGCCCCGGCCTCCAGCTGTGAGCTGAACGAGGAGAACCGATGCCCACCCCCACAAAGGGACCCCGTCTCGGCGGGTCGCCCGCGCACGAACGGCTGATCCTGGCCAACCTGGCCACCCAGCTGTTCGAGCACGGCAAGATCACGACGACCGAGGCGAAGGCCCGGCGGGTGCGCCCGCTGGCCGAGAAGCTGATCACGAAGGCGAAGCGGGGCGACCTGCACAACCGTCGTCAGATCCAGCGCATCGTGCGCGACAAGGACGTCGTGCACAAGCTGATCGCCGAGATCGGTCCGTTCTTCGCGGAGCGTCCGGGTGGCTACACCCGGATCACCAAGACGATGGCGCGTAAGGGCGACAACGCCCCCATGGCCGTCATCGAGCTGGTGGCCGAGAAGACCGTCACCGCCGAGGCCGAGGCCGCGCGCAAGACGAAGTTCGCCAAGGACGAGCCGAAGGCTGCCGCCCCGGCCGCCGAGGAGACCACCGACGCCCCTGAGGTTGCCGACAAGGCCGCCACCGAGGCTTCGGAGGCCACCGAGGCTCCCGCCGCCGACGAGGCCGCTGAGGCCCCCGCCGCGGACGCGGACAACAAGAAGGACTGACGTCCTGACGGCACCGAACACCCCGGACGAGCCCGCCACTCCCACTGCGGAGGGCGGGCTCGTTCGTCTGCGTCTGGACATCGCCTACGACGGCACCGATTTCTCCGGCTGGGCGCGACAGCCCGGACGGCGCACGGTGCAGGGAGTCCTCGAAGAGGCGCTCGCGAAGCAGCCTCCAGGAGCCTCGGTCCCGAAGTCCGTCGTCGTCGCCGGCCGCACCGATGCCGGTGTGCACGCGGCCGGCCAGGTGGTCCACGTCGACGTGTCGCCTTTAGGGGGCAAAACGCGATCCGGCCGCCTGGAAGTGGACGAGCAGGGCATTCCTGACCTGGGACGGATGCGTCACCGCTGGAATCGGTACCTGCCGGGCGACGTGCGGGTGCTGGATGCCCGGATTGCGGCGCCCGGGTTCGACGCACGGTTCTCGGCCGTGCGGCGTCACTATCTTTACCGCGTTTCTGACGCGCCGTGGGGCGTGGATCCGTTGCGGCGTCACGACACCCTGGCCTGGGGCCGTCCGCTCTCGATCGACGCGATGAACGAGGCGTCGACGGCTCTCCTTGGCCTTCAGGACTTTGCGGCCTTCTGCAAGCAGCGTGAGGGCGGGACGACCATCCGCGAGCTGCAGCGGCTTGAATGGCGGCGAACCGGGCCGCACGCGGTCGAGGTCTCTGTCTCCGCCGACGCGTTCTGCCATTCGATGGTCCGCAGCCTGGTGGGGGCACTGCTCTTGGTGGGCGACGGGCGCCGTCCGCTGGGCTGGCCCGGTGACGTTCTGGAGAGCCGGACGCGCGACAGCGCCGTGGCTCCCGCGCACGGCCTGACGTTGATGGCGGTCGACTACCCGCCGGACGCGGAACTCGCCTCCCGTGCCGATCAAACGCGCGCCATGCGCACTCCCTCCTGACCCGGCCGTGGCGCGGTTAGCGGGCTAAACGCGCCACGGCGGCGCGCCCGCCAGACGGACTCGACGATGCCTCTGAAGTCGTTCGCCAGGTCCTCCGCGGTGACGATGACGAAATGCCAGCCTTCGGCCTCCACACGTCTTCGGCGCTTTCGGTCGTGGGCTC
The DNA here is from genome assembly GCF_042797905.1 of Amycolatopsis sp. NPDC057786. Classification (NCBI taxonomy): domain Bacteria; kingdom Bacillati; phylum Actinomycetota; class Actinomycetes; order Pseudonocardiales; family Pseudonocardiaceae; genus Amycolatopsis; species Amycolatopsis sp. NPDC057786. Next base: position 6,655 of record NZ_JBHVKW010000001.1, on the reverse strand, counting down.
GTTGCTTCGCCGTGTTGTGCCATCGCCCGTCGTATTCGACGGCGACCTTGAACTTCTCGTCCCCCAAGTCGAGGCGAGCGAGGAAGCGACCGGCTCGGTCGGTGACCTCAAGCTGAGGCGTCGCCGTGATGCCGCCGGCGGCCAGTACGATGCGGACTTCCGATTCCGGAGGCGACTCGGCGCGAGGGTCGGACAGCCGTAAAGCATGTCTGGCCAAGCGGATTCCCCTGTTGCGGCGACCGTAGAACTCCCTGTTGAGATGCAGATCGGTCAGGCTCTCGGCTCTCATGAACTGATCCAGATCCGGCACGCCGATGCGAAGCCGTCGTACCCAGCCGGATTTGCGGGGAGAAAGCCGGAGCAGCAGATCCAGGGCGATTCGGCTTTTCCGCGCGATGCGAATGCCGTTCCACGGCCTCGATTCTTCGGGTTTGACTTCGGTACGCCGGACCTTGATGCCGACTATCGGGCCGAAGCGGTATTTCTCCGGCACGACCATCTCGACCGGATCGTTGGGGTTGGCCAGTTCGACGCCTTGAACGGTCGCGGCCGATCGCCCGGTCAGCACCGCTTCGGGAGGCGCCAGCAACGCGGCTCCCCGGCAGCGCAACTCGTGTGTGACCTCGACATCAGCGCGCGTGTAGACGTCCTGGAACAGCCTTCGGACACTCGAGCCGCGTAGCTGGCTGGCCGTGATGAGGCCCGCTTTGCGCGCTTCTGAGCCGCGGAAGACGTCGGGAAGATGAGATGAATCGAAGGGTTTGGTCATGTCGACACAGTGATCGACCTGACCGACAACCCATGGCCGAGTCCGCCTCTTCGGGGGTGCTTTATCCACAACCCCCGGCTTATCCACAGCCAGCGCGATTACCCCTTGACGGACAAATCCCACGCCCCGGATCGCGTTTAGCGGCCTAACCGTGACGCGGGCAGGACGCAAAACGGGGGCACCGTCCGAAAAGGACAGTGCCCCCGCGGAGCACGATTAGCCCGCTAAAGTCGACGCGGGCCGGGTTAGTCGCCGCGGCGCACGGGACCCAGGATCTGCTGCTCTTTCGCCGTGGTGACCAGGCGAAGTGGGCGCCAGAGGTTCCGGCCCAGAGCGACGACCTGGTCGTCCTTCAACGTCGTGAGCTGCTTCATCATCTGGGGCGGGAGCCGCCAGATCCGGGCGGCCAGCTCGGCCTGTCCCGGCGGGAGCCGCTGCATCAGCACCAGGTCGGCCGCGTTCGCGGTCGCCCCGGCCTGCGGATGCAGGTACGGCAGCACGTAGATCGTCGTCTGCCACGGCGACCGCGGCGGGAACAGGTCCTGCGGCGTCGGTCCACCATCCGTCACCACGAGCAGGGGCGCGTCCTCGGAGGGCCGCGGAAGGTCCACCGGCGACAGCCGCCGGATCTGCACCAGCGGCGAAGGCCTGCCGTTGGGCTGGTTCCCAGCGGCCTGGGGGAGCACCTGCCACGCGGCAGGCCGCCCGGTCGCCACGACGACCCACGCTCCGACAGCCATCGCCCGCAGCGCCACCTGGCGAGCCAGGTAGAGACCACCGACGAGCACGATCCGGGTCGGCGCCGAGCGCAGCGCGGAAATCGTCAGCGGCTCGCCTTTGAGCCCGGAGCCGAGGACGATCCCGCCGCGATCACCGGAAGGGCTGATCGCGTCGAGCATCGCCGGGTCGACGGTGAATTCCGGGGCGACACCGGCGCTCTGGCCTGCGTCGCGCATACGGGTGCTCATGCCGTGCCTCCGATCGGCAAAGTCGCGGAGAACCCGGAGATCTGCAGGCCGCGCAGCGGCGTCAGCGTCACACCCAGCCGATCCGAGATGCCCTGTAGCCGCTGGTCGGCCGCGTCCAGTTCACGCGGGTTCCGCGCGCTCAGGCGAACGATTCCCCGCAGGCCGATCTTGCCTTCGTCCGCGGACGGCGAGATCGACATCGCCACCGTCGCCGACAGCGCGCGGACACTGGTCAACGCGTTCAGGCTGCCGCTGATCTTGCCCTTCGGCCAGCTGGTGATGGCGTAGCTCGCGTGTCCGATACCGGCAGCGGTGACGCCGGTCCAGCGTTCCTGCAGGCCGACCTTCCCCTGCGAACCGGCGACCGCGGTGAGTTCCGCGGCCGAAATGCTGGACCGCAGCAGCTCGTCCGGGTCGAGCGGCCGCGTCGGCACGCCCTGCGATTCCAAGGCGTTGCGCACCCGCGAAAGCGCGCCGATCAGGGCGCGATGCGCACCCACGACGCCGCCGCCGCGTTCGCGGATGGCGGCCGGGCACCGGCGCGGGTCGAGCCTGATGGCGACCCACGTCGTCCGCCGAGCGGCCGCGGGAAGCGGGCCGAGCACCTCCATGTAGGAGCTGAGGGCAGGCGAATCCGACGGAAGCGCGGCGCTGCCCGGGTAGCAGTGCCAGATCATCTGGATCGAGTCGAGGACCACACCGCGGTCTTCGAGGCACGGCGCGAGCGCGGACAGCGGCAGGCTCGGCGCTCCACCCGCCTGGGTGATCAGCGCGGGCGCGGGTTCGACGAGCAGGACGGCGGTCCACGTCCCGTCGTTCCACGCGATGCCGACCTGCTGGCGTTCGTGGTCCACGCCGTGCGCGACGACGAGATCGGGAACGGCGAGGCGAAGCAGGTTCACGCGGGCGTCGTCGGGACCGGTGACGGCGTCCTCCTCGGCCGCGAGCGACTCGATGCTGCTCGGCGGAAGCGGATTCGCCACCCGATCGTGCGAACGGAACGTGTACCGCATGGTGAGTCCAGCCCATTGGGTGAACCAACGGCCGCCCCAGCGCAGGAACGCGATGATGATCGCGAACGCGAGCACGCCGATCGCGACCCACTTCATCTTCATGTCGATCGCGAGCAGGACGAGGCCGATCGCGAGCCCGAGTTCGAGCACGACCAGGTTCGCCACGGGCAGCGGGCCGAGGTTGATCCCGCCGGTCCGGCGTCGCGCGGGCGCGGCGATCCGTACCGCCGGAGTGGGCGGAGGACCGGACTGCGGGCCGGGGCCGCCGGACGGAGGACCGCCCGGGCCACCTGGCCCTCCAGGCCCACCGGGACCGCCCGGACCACCAGGTCCGCCGGGGCCCTTGGGCCCTCCAGGTCCACCAGGACCCTGCGGTCCGCCAGGTCCTCCAGGGCCCCCGGGACCGCGAGGAACACCGGGACCTCCCGGGCCTCCGGCCGGGCCGCCCGGGCCACCCGGTCTGCCGGGCCTTGGCGGCGGTCCCGGCGGACGACCAGGAGGTTGCGACCCCGGAGGGCCGGGCGGACGTGGAGGAGTGGTGACGGACATCCGCGCTTTCTCTTCCCCTCGTGCTTGCTGCGTACCCGGAAAGCCGGTCCCGAGGAACTTGACACTAGCTGGAGTTGGTAGAAACCCCACACCAGACGGTCCCCGTACGGCTATCCTGCGGAACCGTACCGCGACGGGGAGGACTGTAGGTCGAGAATGCCATCAACACCGACTACTAAGTCTCAAGTTCAGGCTTATCAGTTCGTTCTGCGACGGATGCAATCCGCGCTGGTCCGTCGTGACGCCGTCATGCTCCACGACCCGATGCGCACGCACACGCGGGCCACCATCGTGGGTGTCGTGCTGGCCGCGTTGGGGGTACTGGTCTTCGTCATCTGGGGCCTGCTGAGCCCGAAGCCGTCCGTGCCCGACGCGGGCAACATCGTCATCGGTGAGCAGTCCGGAACGGTCTACGTCGTGGCCGGGAATCCGAAGAAACTGATCCCGACCTTCAACCTCGCTTCCGCGCGGCTGCTGATCATCGCGCAGTCGAAGCAGGGGGCGCAGCAGGCGGGCGCCAAGCCTTCCGGGCCCACACAGGCCTCCGAAGTGAAGAACCCCACAGTCGTCTCGGACGAACAGCTGAAGAACATCCCCCGCGGTCAGCTCATGGGTATTCCGAACGGCCCGCAGCTGATGCCGACGGATACCCAGCGGGTCTCCCCGGACTGGGGTGTGTGCGATGAGGTCATGTACGACCCGTCGGTGCCCCAGCCGGACCTCACGAAGACGGAGACGACCGTCTACGCGGGGGTGAAGCAGCTCGGAAGCCGGGAACTCGGGCAGAACGAAGCCTTGCTGGCCAAGGGTGCCAACGGCCGCGAGTACCTGATCTACCGGCAGAAGCCGGACCCGAACGTCCGGAACGCGAACGCGGTCAAGGCAGAGATCCAGCCTGACGCCGACGCCGTCCGGTCCGCGCTGAAGCTGCCCAATCAGCCCCGCGGTATCTCGCAAGGCCTCCTGGACGCGATCCCCGAGGTGCCGGAGCTGAAGCTCCCGGACGTCCCGGGCAAGGGGGAGAACCCGAACTACGAAATCGAAGGCATGAGGGTCGGCGACGTGTTCTCCACGGAGCAGGCCGAAGGGCGGAAGGACTTCTACCTCATCACGAGGGAAGGCATCCAGGCCATCTCCCCGGCCGTCGCGGACATCGTGCAGACCGGGAAGAACGACGGCAGCACGTCGGTCAAGTCCGTGCCGCTCGGCGCGATCCGCAACCTCACACGGGTCTCCCAGGTCGTCGAGCTCGACGCGTACCCCCAGACCGTGCCGACGGTGCTCAACGCGACCCAGGGTTCGCGCGTCTCCTGCCTGAGCTGGTCCATCACCGGCGACGGCGCCTCACGGGACGCGCACACGGCCGTCTTCGTCGACGACAAGCTGCCGAAGGGCAGGAACGCCGACGGATCCGCTCCCGGCGTCAAGATCGGTACCCCCGGTCCGGTGGGCGCGCCGATCAACAGCTTCTACATGGAGCCCGGTTTCGCGGCTGTGGTCCAGTCGGCGACCGGCAAGGAGACCTTCGACAAGGGGCCGATCCAGCTGATCTCCGATCGCGGGATCCGATACGGCGTCCCCGACGCCGTCACGGCGGACTCGATCGGGCTCAACAAGCGGGTGCCGGCGCCCGAGTCCATCATCAGGATCCTGCCCACCGGCGCTTCGCTGAACACGCAGGACGTGCTCCGGACGTTCGACACGGTGCCGATCGACGACAGGGCGGGTTCGGTCGCCACGCAGTCGCAGGCTCCGGCGGGTAACTGATCAAGGGAACCCCCCGGACGGCGCGAGCGTCTCAACGCCCGAGCGGAATCGGGTGAGTGGAGGGGTGCAGTGGCCGGCCTGAAGATCGACGGCGACGTCGTCGGTGACTACGCGAAACGGGTGGACGCGGCCGCCGGAGAGCTCGACCTGGCGGCCGCTGAGGTGACGGGCGCGGGCGTCACCGTGGAGTCCCATGGCGCGCTGGGGGAGGAACTGGGCCTCGGCGCGTCCTACGGGCGTGCGGCCGAAGCCATCCGGCGTCAGCTGGTGGAAGGCGCGGCCGCGCTGAGGTCGGCGTCCGAGGCCCTGCACACCGTGACCGCGCGGCACGCCGGGCACGACGACGAGGCCGCGCAGACGATCAAGCGCGCAGTGGAGCTCTGAACCGCATGATCGCCGAATCGGAGAACCCGACGGATTCCATCCCGCACCCGATGGCGGCCGCACGCGCTACGGCTCCCGAGGCGCCCCCGATCGCGTTTAGCCCGCTAAACGCGACGGGGTCGGGCGGCGAGGAGCTGATCGAGGCCGCGGCACCGCATCTCGCCTTCGTCTCGGAGCTGTCCGGGCATCTGGGGCTGATCGATCCGGTCGAGACCTACCTGACCCCGCTGGCGGGGCGCTGGGAGGACTTGAAGGTCGAGGCGGACCTGCTCCGGAAAGCGGCGAAGTCCGCGGGCAACGTCTCGAAAGAACTGTCGGAGGATCTCGGTCGTCTCGACGCCGGGTGGTCCGGCAAGGACGCCGACGCCTTCGTCGCGTACATCGTGGACATCAACGCCGCCGGCTCCGACGTCGAAGACGCCCTCACCACGCTGGCGAGCTCGCTCGACGAACTGGTGCTGTCGATCCGCCGCATCCTGACCGACCTCGTCGAGGTCCTGGTCGACACGGCGGAACTGACCTCCGAGACCGCGATGCTGCCGGTCGGCGGCGTCCGGCGGGCGCGGACCCAGCTGGAGGAGGCGCAGGAGTCGGCCAAAGCGCTCTACGAAGCCGCGCGCAACGTCCTCGAAGGTTTCGTGCGGTTTTGTGACGGCGTCGACGATCCTGACGCCGGTTCGCGGAGCATTTCGATCGCGCACCGGTACCCGCAGGACGAATTCAAGCTTCACGACGAGTCCGAGGCGCAGGGCGCGCCGGTGCCTGAGAAGGCTTCAGCCGAGGCGGATTCCGGTGCGGCGGCCGAAGAGCAGTCGACATCGCCGTCCGCGGCCGATGGTAGGCAGACCGGGTCACAGGAGCCGCTGATCGAGCAGGGACAGGCACTGGTGCCGGAGGTCGCGCCCGTTCAGGCCGCCCCGGCTCAGGGGCAGGGGGTCACCGGGACCGGATCGGCGATGATGCCGATGGGGATGGCGCCGATGATGGGGATGGGCGGCATGGGCGGAGGCCAGACGGCTCACCAGTCCAAGACACGGCCCGCCTCGAAGCCGTCTGACGTGGTCGGTGAGCCTGGCCAGGTCGTCCCGCCCGTGATCGGCGAGGACGAGAAGCCAGCGAAGCCCGCGCCGAAGCCCAAGCCCGCCAAGTAGCAGAGCGACTTTCGCGGGCTAACTGCGATCTGGGTGGCCCAGATCCCAGTTAGC